>JBMCMJ010000100.1:0-8829 GCA_048615135.1 Pseudomonadota bacterium | reverse complement strand
CGATCCGCGCCCGCTCGCCGAGGCCCTGCGCCACCGCCTGCAGCGCATCGGCCCGCCGCCCGGTGAGCACCACTTCGGCGCCCTGCCGATGCAGCACGGCAGCGATCGCCCCGCCGATCGCGCCGCTGGCGCCGGTGACGAGGGCGGTGCGCCCGCTCAGATCGAACATGGATTTCGTCTCCTTGCTGGGATTTGCCACCGCATCGTCCGCGCTGTCAGCCGAGTGCCGCGGCGACCGCTTCGACGTCCGCCGCGGTCTCGACGTTCACCACCGCCGCACCGGCGACGCCGCGCTTGGCGAGCCCGGCCAAAACCTTCCCGGCACCGGCTTCGACCACCCGCCTGACGCCCATCGCCTGCAACCGGTCCATCGTTTCGCGCCAGCGCACCCGCGCGCAGACCTGGGCGACGAGCTGCTCGCGCACCGCGTCGGCGGTGGTGACCGGTGCGGCCGTGACGTTGGCGACGATCGGCACCGCCGGGTCGGCCATGCGCACCTCGGCAAGCGCCGCGGCCATGCGCTCGGCGGCGGGCTGCATCAGGCGGCAATGAAAGGGCGCGCTCACCGCGAGCGGCAGGGCGCGCTTGGCCCCCGCCGCCTTGGCGAGATCGACCACGCGGGCGACCGCATCGGCGGCCCCGCTCACCACCACCTGCCCGGCCGCGTTGTCGTTGGCGACGTCGACCACACCGTCGGCCTCGCTGGCCACGCGCTCGACGTCGGCAAGGGCGAGGCCGAGGATCGCCGCCATGGCGCCAGCCCCGGGCGGCACCGCCGCCTGCATCGCCTCGCCGCGCAGCCGGAGCAACCGTGCTGCGTCCGCCACGTCGAACGTGCCGGCGGCGGTCAGGGCCGCGTACTCGCCGAGCGAATGCCCGGCAGCGACGTCGGCGAAGGAAGCGAAAGGGCGCCCCGTCAGGGCTTCGAGAGCCCGGATCGCGGCCAGCGAAACGGCCATCAAGGCCGGCTGCGCGTTGGCGGTGAGCACCAACTGATCTTCCGGCCCTTCGGCCATCAGCGTCGAGAGCTTCCGGCCGAGCGCCTCGTCGACGATCTCCAGAACCTCGCGGGCAGCCGGAAACGCCGCCGCCAGATCGCGGCCCATCCCGACCTTCTGCGAGCCCTGGCCGGGAAACAGGAAGGCTGTCACCATGAAACGAACCATCGAACGCTGGGGGAGCCTCCTGATAGAGGGGTCGCCCCCGCTGTCAAGCATCGCCGCCCGGCGATCGCGGTGCTTGCGGATGATCGGCGTTCGGCTATAGTTCGCCGCCTCGCGTCGGCGACGACGCGATGGACTCCGTGCGTGAGCTGCCTTCGACCGTGTCGCCGGGTTTCCACCCGGGCACCTTCGAGGCTCGCGCACTCACTCGAGTAGGACCATGGTCGGCCCCGAGCCGGCTCGTCGGCGCAAGGGTGCGACCGGCGCAACACCGAGAAAGCGATCGACGCGCATGCCGCTTTACGAACACACCTTCATCGCCCGGCAGGATCTGTCCGGCCAGCAGGCCCAGACCCTCGGCGAGACCTTCTCCCAGCTCGTCGCCGACAACGGCGGCACGGTCGGCAAGGTCGAATATTGGGGTCTCCGCAACCTCACCTACCGGATCAACAAGAACCGGAAGGGCCACTACATCTTCATGAACCTCGAGGCGAGTTCCGCCGCCGTCGACGAGTTGGAGCGCAACCTGCGCCTCAACGAGGACGTGCTGCGCTACCTCACGGTGAAGGTGGACGCCCACGAGGAAGGCCCCTCGATCGTGCTGCAGGCGAAGTCCAGCCGGGACGAACGCCAGCGCCGCGACCGCTTCTGATCTCCTTCAGCGACGAGCCCGATCATGTCCGAACCCACCGCGCGCCCCGCGTTCCAGCCCCGCTCCGACCAACCCCGGGGCGACCGCCCGGAGCGATTCGAACGCCCCGACCGCTCGAAGGAGCCGCCCAACATCACCATTCGCCGCCCGTTCTTCCGGCGGCGCAAGGCAAGCCCGTTCGCCCATCCGGAAGCGCCGACCATCGACTACAAGGACGTCAAGCTCCTGCAGCGCTTCATCTCGGAGCGCGGCAAGATCGTCCCGCGTCGCATCACGGCGGTGACCGCCAAGGAGCAGCGGGCGCTGGCCCGCGCCATCAAGCGCGCCCGGCACCTGGCGCTCCTGCCCTTCGTCGCCCGCTGACGGCGGCGCACGGGCCAGTCGAGGAGAATTCGATGGACGTCATTCTGTTGGAGCGGGTCGAGAAGCTCGGCCAGATGGGCCAGGTGGTGAAGGTCCGCCCCGGCTTCGCGCGGAACTTCCTGATCCCGCGCGGCAAGGCGATGCGCGCGACCAAGGCGGCGCTCGAGGCCTTCGAGCAGCGCAAGGCCGAGCTCGTGGCCAACAACCTGCAGGCCAAGAGCGAGGCCGAGGCGATCAAGGCCGCGATCGCCGGCAAGAGCGTGGTGGTCATCCGCCAAGCGAGCGAGATGAAGCAGCTCTACGGTTCGGTCACCGCCCGCGACATCGCCGAGGCGTTCGCCGCGGAGGGCATCACCTTCGATCGCCGGCAGGTGCGGATCGACCAGCCGATCAAGACGCTCGGCCTGTTCCCGATCCGCGTCGCCCTGCACCCCGAGGTCGAGGTCGAACTCGAGGTGAACGTCGCGCGCTCCGCCGAGGAAGCCGAAATTCAGGCGGGCCGGGCCGCACCGGAGGTCGAGGACGACGGCACCGAGCCCGACGACCTCGCCGAGGACGCGACCGCCGATGGACGCGACTTCATGGCCGATCTGGAGCGCTGATCCACAGTACGGTGGCGGTTTCGGATCTTCGGTGGTAGGTGAACCGTCGACGACGATCGGTCGTCGTGACGCGGATGGGAATTCGTCATGGCCTCGCCCTCGACCAAGCCGAGTGAACGAACCGCTGCCACGCCGCAGCCCCCCATCGTCGTCAAGAAGTACGCCAATCGTCGGCTCTACAACACGAGCTCCAGCAGCTACGTGACGCTCGAGGAGCTCGCCCAACTCCTCCGTGCCGGCAAGGACTTCGTGGTCTTCGACGCCAAAAGCGGCGACGAGATCACGCGGTCCGTGCTCACGCAGATCATCCTCGAAGAGGACAGCAAGGGTCGGAACCTGCTGCCGGTCAACTTCCTGCGGCAGTTGATCGGCTTCTACGACGACAACATGCAACCCTTCCTGCCGCGCTACCTGGAAATGAGCATGGACCATTTCATGCAGAACCAGGAGCAAATGCAGCGCTACTTCGAAGGCACGATGGGGCGGTTTTTTCCGGTCGGGCAGCTGAACGACATGACGCGGCAGAACATGGCGCTGTGGCAGCAGGCCGCGTCCATGTTCACGCCCTTCCCGACCGCCAAGTCGAGCGGCGCCGACGGCGTGCGCGAGACCACCGTTCCCGACGTCGAGGCGATCAAGCAGCAGATCGCGGCCTTGCAGGCCGAACTCGACCGGCTGACCGCCAAGGACCCGCCGAAGGCCGCGAAGAAGGGCTGAACGCCCCGCGCGGCTCAGCGCATGTAGCTGATGTAGCTGCTCCAGTAGCGCTCGATCGCCACCAGCGAGCGGTTGATGTCGACCAGCTGCTGCTCGCTCACCACACCGCCGGCGAGGTCGTCGGCGTTGCGCTGGTAGAGCTGGTCGATCTTCTGCGTGAGCTCCAGGCCCTTGTCGGACAGACGCACGCGGGTCATCCGGCGGTCGTGCGGCGAGCGCTCCTGCTGCAAGTAGCCGTTCTCGACCAGCTTCTTGACGTTGTAGGACACATTCGAGCCGAGATAATAACCGCGAGCGGTCAATTCACCGACGGTCAACTGCTCTTCGTTGATGTTGAACAGGATCAGGGTCTGCACATTGTTGATGTCCTCGATGCCGAGGCGATCCAACTCGGTCTTGATGACATCGAGGAAGCGGCGGTGCAGCCGTTCGACCAGTCGGATGGTTTCGAGATAGCTTTGTTTCACACCGGCACCCGGACTTGTCGTCATTACCAACGGTCGAAAGAGGCGAGGCGTCAAGCGGTTGCGCCCGAGCCTGCACGCATCACTTCGACTGCAGGTTCCCTTCTAACATCTTAATGATGAACGAGAAGTCTTTTTTTCCTGCGCCGAGATCGCTCAGGAGTTGATAGAGTTGTGCCGCGGCGGCACCAAGCGGCGCTGAGCTTCCGCCCTCGGCGGCCGCCGCGGCGGCGAGCTTCAGATCCTTCAGCATCATGTCGACGCTGAACCCGGCGGCGTAGTCGCGGTTCGCCGGCGAGCCGGGAACCGGGCCGGGCGCCGGGCAGTAGCTCGTCAACGACCAGCACTGCCCCGAACTGCTCGAGGCGACGTCGAACAGCTTCTGCCGGTCCAGGCCGAGGGCGTCGGCCAGGACGAAGGCCTCGGCGACGCCGATCATCGAGATGCCGAGGATCAGGTTGTTGCACAGCTTGGCGGCCTGACCCGCGCCGGCCTCGCCGGTGTGGACGATCCGCTTGCCCATCACCTCGAGATAGGGCCGGGCCGCCGCGACCGCCGCCTCGCCGCCGCCGACCATGAACGTGAGGGTTGCGGCCTCGGCGCCACCGACCCCGCCCGAGACCGGCGCGTCGACCTTCGCATGACCTGCCGCTGCCGCGGCCGCGTGCACGGTACGGGAGGTGGCAACGTCGATCGTCGAGGCGTCGATCAGGATCGCGTCGCGCGGCGCGAGGGCCAGGATGCCGCCCTCGTCCAGATAGGCGGCGGCGACCTGTCGGCCGGCGGGCAGCATGGTGACCACCGCATCGACCTCGCGGACCGCGGCGCCGAGGTCGTCCGCCGCCTCGCCGCCTTTGGCGACGACCCGGGCAACCGCCTCCTCCGCCAGATCGAAGGCCCGCACCCGATGGCCGGCGGCGAGCAGGTTGGCCGCCATCGGCCCACCCATGTTGCCCACCCCGATAAAACCGACCGTTGCCATGCTCCTGTCCTTTCCGCCGCGGCGCCTCAATCGCCGACGTCCCAGTCGAAGGCGAGATCGCCCGTCTCCGGCGGCGCGAAATAGGCCTCGATCGCTGCGTCCTCGACCGCGTCCAGGGTCGAAGGCGACCAGCGCGGCGCGTGGTCCTTGTCGACCAGCACCGCCCGCACCCCCTCGTAGAAGTCGTGGCCGTCGAGGATCCGGTGCACGATGCGGTACTCCAGGACCATGCAGGCGTCGAAGTCGAGCGTCCGCCCGCGGCGCAACTGCTCGAGCGCGAGCCGGCACGCGGTGGGCGAACGCTTCTCCAGCGTCGCCCATTGCGCGCGGCCCCAATCGGACTCCATCGCCGCCGCACGGATCGCCTCGATCCGATCGTGCCCGAAGACGCTCGCGATCTCGTGCGACCGGGCCGCGACTTCGCCCGGCGGCGGCGGCTCCGCCACGTCCTCGACGGCGTGGACGACCTCCTCGGGAGCCAGCGCCCGCTCGATCCGTGTGCGCACTTCGGCCAGTTTCGCGCGCGGCACGTAGTGCGAGGCGATCCCCGCCTCCAGCGCATCCGCCGCGCCCAGCCGTTCACTGGTCAGCGCCAGCCACCGGCCGATCCCGCCCTGCAGCCGGCTCAGCACGTAGGTGCCGCCGACGTCGGGAAACATGCCGATCGCCGTCTCCGGCATGGCGAACACGGTCGCCTCGGTGGCGACCCGATGGCTGCCGTGCTCCGAAAGCCCGACCCCGCCGCCCATGACGATCCCGTCGAGCAGCGACACGTAGGGCTTGGGGAAGTGCTTGATGCGCCAGTTCATCCGGTATTCGTCGTGGAAGAACCGGAGCGCCTCGGCCTTTTGCCCTTCGCGCCCGAGCCGCCAGATCTCGCGCACGTCGCCGCCCGCGCAGAAGGCCCGCTCGCCCTCGCCCGTGACGAGCACGGCGATCACCCGGTCGTCATCGTGCCAGCGGGCGAGGCTCCGGCCGATCTCGACGACCATCGGATGGGTCAGCGCGTTCAGCGCCTTGGGACGGTTCAAGTGGATCCGGCCGATCCGGCCCTCGATCCGGCACTCCACGTCAGCCACGGGCAGGCTCGTCGAGCAGATGGCGGGCAATGATCAGCCGCATGATCTCGTTGGTCCCTTCGAGGATCTGGTGGACGCGCAGATCGCGGACGATCCGCTCGATGCCGTAGTCGCGGATGTAGCCGTAGCCGCCGAACAGCTGCAGCGCCTCGTTGGCAACCCTGAAGCCCACGTCGGTCGCAAAGCGCTTGGCCATCGCCGCCCGCACGATCCGCTCGCCGTCACCGTCGTCGAGGGCCGCGGCCGCCCGGTGCAGCAGGAGGCGCGCCGCCTCCAGCTCGGTCGCCATGTCGGCGAGCTTGAATTGGGTCGCCTGGAAGCCCGCGAGCGGTTGGCCGAACTGGCGGCGCTCCCGAACGTGGGCGCGGGCGCGCGCCATCGCCTCGCGCGCACCCCCCAGCGAGCAGGCACCGATGTTGATCCGCCCCCCGTCGAGCCCGGCCATGGCGATCCGGAAACCGTCTCCCTCGCCCCCGAGCCGATTGGCGACCGGCACGCGGCAGCCCTCCAGGATCACGCTCGCCGTGGGCTGCGAGTTCCAGCCCATCTTCTTTTCCTGCGCCCCGAAGGCGAGGCCGGGCGTGCCGGCCTCCACGGCAATGCAGGAAATCCCGCGTGGCCCCGCCTCGCCCGTGCGCGCCATCACGAGGTAGAGATCCGCGCGCCCGCCGCCCGAGATGAACGCCTTCTGCCCGTCGAGCACGTAGTGGTCCCCGTCGCGCACGGCTCGCGTGCGCAGGCTCGAGGCGTCCGAGCCCGCGTCCGGCTCGGTCAGGCAGTAGCTCGCGAACCACCGCATCGTCGCGAGGTGGCCGAGCCAGCGCTGGCGCTGGTCGTCGTCACCGAAGCGGTCGACCATCCAGGCGACCATGTTGTGGATCGAGAGATAGGCGGCGGTGGAGGGGCAGGCGGCGGCCAATTCCTCGAAGATCAGCGCGGCATCGAGCCGTCCGAGGCCGCTGCCGCCGCTCGCCTCGTGCACGTAGATCGCAGCGAATCCGAGTTCCGCCGCTCGGCGCAGCGTCTCCTCCGGAAACACCTTGTCCGCGTCCCAGCGCTCGGCGTGCGGCGCCATGGCCGAACGGGCGAAGGCGCTCGCCGTCTCGCGGAACGCCTCCTGTTCCTCGGAAAGCCGAAAGTCCAATCCCGTCTCCTCCCCGCCCGGAGGTATCCGAGGCGCTGGTGCGGCGTCAATCGACAGCGGCGCATCTTGGCGCTAGGAAGCACGACTCGCTGCCGTGAGGAGCCCGCCCATGCAGACCGGTCGAGGCCGCTTTCCCACCACCCGCATGCGGCGGCGCCGCACCGCCGACTGGGTGCGCCGCGTCGCGCGCGAGCACGTCGTGACGCCGGGCGACCTGATCCTGCCGATCTTTCTGATCGAGGGCGTGGACCGCGTCGAGCCCGTCGCCTCGATGCCGGGCGTCGGCCGAATGACGGCCGACCGGGCGGTGGCGCTCGCCCGCGACGCGCACGCCCTCGGCATTCCGGCACTGGCGCTCTTTCCCTGCTCGCCCGACCACGTGAAGACCGAGGACGGCCGCGAGGCGACCAACCCCGAGAACCTCATCTGCCGCAGCGCCCGCGCCCTCCGCGACGCCGTGCCCGACCTCGGCCTGATCGGTGACGTCGCCCTCGACCCCTACACCTCCCACGGCCAGGACGGCATCCTCGAGGGCGGCGTGATCGTCAACGACCGGACGGTGGCCGTGCTGATCGAGCAGGCGCGGGTGCAGGCCGAGGCCGGCTGCTGCACCGTCGCCCCCTCCGACATGATGGACGGCCGGATCGGCGCCATACGCCGCCACCTCGACGAACACGGGCTCCACGACACGCGCATCCTCGCCTACGCGGCCAAATACGCGTCCTGCTACTACGGCCCGTTCCGCGAGGCGGTGGGCTCCGGCAAGGCGCTCGGCGCGGCCGACAAGCGCACCTACCAGATGGACCCGGCGAATGGCGCGGAAGCGCTGCACGAGGTGGCGATGGATCTCGACGAGGGGGCCGACCTCGTCATGGTCAAGCCGGGCCTGCCCTATCTCGACATCATCCACCGGGTGAAAACCACCTTCGGCGTGCCGACCCTCGCCTATCAGGTCTCCGGCGAATACACGATGATCAAGGCGGCGGCGCAGCAGGGGTGGCTGGACGGCGACAAGGCCATGCTCGAGGCGATCCTCGCCATGAAGCGCGCCGGCGCCGACGCCATCCTCACCTACGCTGCGATGGACGTCGCGCGGATGGTGCGCGACGCCGGTTGAACGGGCGAAAGAATCGGGGGGATTTGATGATCCCCCCGCGCCCCCCCGGCGACGGCGATGCCGTCGCCCCATCGGCCATTCGGGCAACAAGCCTCTATCCCGCTTCGTCGAGCGACCGGCGCAGCGACTGGACCATTGCCTCCACCGCCCGCCACCCGCTCGGCCGCCAGCCCAGCTTCTGCAACTTCCCGGTCAACATCAGCCCGTCCGGGCCGGGGCTCGGCTCCGGCAACGGACCGCCGACGAGCCGGGCGACGGCCCGGTGCGTGACGTAGACGTCCGACACATTGAAGGCCTCGCCCGCCACCTGCTCGGCCGGGGCGGTCAAGAGCACGTGCACCGCGCGGGCGAGGTCCGGTCCGTACACCTCCGTGCCGCCGCGCGCCGAGGGCACGCGTCCGTCCCGACAATCGCGGATCACTTCCACCCATTTCGACCGTTCGACCGGATGGGCGAGGCCGAACACGCCCGTCGCCCGCAGGCTCGACCAGGCGAGGCCGTCCACCTTGCCGTAGCCGCGGATCACCGCCTCCACCGCCGCCTTGT
>JBMCMJ010000099.1:0-8899 GCA_048615135.1 Pseudomonadota bacterium | reverse complement strand
GGCCGCCTCGCCGACGCGGCGGTGCTGGTGCGGGCCGGCTTTCAGACCCGCAGCTTCGAGGAGCGCTTCATCGCCATCGGCCTGCCCTATCGGGTGATCGGCGGGCTGCGCTTCTACGAGCGGGCCGAGATCCGCGATGCGATCGCCTATCTCCGGGTGATCGCGCAACCCGACGACGACCTCGCCTTCGAGCGGATCGTCAACCTGCCGAAGCGCGGGCTCGGCGAGGCAACGCTCGCGCTGTTGCGCACCCATGCCCGCGCCACCGACCGCAGCGTGCTCGCGGCTACGGCCGATCTCGTCCTCACCGACGAGCTGAAGCCGGCGCAGCGGCGCACGCTCGCCAACCTGCTGCAGTCGTTCGCCCGCTGGCGGGGTCTCGTCGAGACGATGCCCGCTCGTGAACTCGCCGAGATCGTGCTGGAGGAATCGGGCTACGTCGCGATGTGGCAGCAGGACAAATCGCCGGACGCCCCCGGCCGGCTGGAGAACCTGAAGGAACTGGTCCAGGCGGTCGGCGAGTTCGAGACGCTGGGCGGGTTTTTGGAGCACGTCGGGCTCGTCATGGACAATGCGAGCGACCCGGGCAGCGACATGGTCAGCGTGATGACGCTGCACGGCGCCAAGGGGCTCGAGTTCGACCACGTCTATCTGGGCGGCTGGGAGGAGGGCGTGTTTCCCAACCAGCGGGCCCTCGACGAGGGCGGCCGTGCCGCGCTCGAGGAGGAACGGCGGCTCGCCTATGTCGGCATCACCCGCGCCCGCAAGCGCTGCACCATCCTGTTCGCCGCCAACCGGCGGATGTATCAGGGCTGGGTGACGAGCCTGCCGTCGCGCTTCGTCGAGGAGTTGCCGGCGGCGCACTGCACCTTCCTCAAGCGCGACGGCTTCGCGACGTCGAGCCTGCGCGCACCGGGCATCCCGAAGAAGCGCGAGGGCGACCCGCTCGAGCGCTTCAACCGCGCGCGCCGACGGGTGGCGCCGGTGATCGACGCGACGGCGGAGGAGGTGCGGCCCGCGGCCGGCTTCGCGGTGGGCGAGCGGGTGTTCCATACCAAGTTCGGCTATGGTCGGATCGAGGCGGTCGAGGGCACCAAGCTCGACATCGCCTTCGAGAAGGCCGGGAGGAAGAAGGTGATCGAGAGTTTCGTGGAGCGCGTCGGTTGAGCGCGGGGGTCGTGGACGACGAGGTGCTGGGCGCGGTCGAGCCGCTGCCCGAACTGTGGCAGGTGCGCTTTCCGATCCCCGCGGAGGACGTGGACGAGGTGCTCGCGGTGGTCGACGAGGCGAGCGAGAGCCTCGCCGCCTACGAAGAGGAGGGGCGCTGGGTCTGCGAGCTGATCATGCGCCACGAGCCCGACCTCGACGAGTTGCGCTGGCGGCTGGAGCACGCGATCGGCGAGGACACCCCGGGCGATGCCGACTTCGAGGTTGCCCGACTGGCGGCCCAGGACTGGCTGGAGGCGACCAAGCGGGCCTTTCCGCCGATCACCGTCGGCCGCTTCTGGGTCTACGGCAGCCACGTCGAGAGCGCGCCGCCGGCCGGCAAGGTCCCCCTCATGATCGACGCGGGGCTCGCCTTCGGCACCGGCGAGCACGGCTCCACCCACGGCTGCCTCGTCGCCATCGACCGGCTGGCCCGGCGGCACCGCTTCGCCCGCGTGCTCGACATGGGCTGCGGCACGGCGATCCTCGCCATCGCCGCCCTCAAGTGCTGGCCGGGTGCGCGCGCGCTGGCGGTCGACATCGACCCGCTCGCGGCCGCGACGGCCAAGGCCAATGCGGTGGTCAACGGCGTGGGCGAGCGCATCCGCACGGGCCGTGCCGATGGCTACGACGCACCGGAATTGCGCCGGGCCGGGCGCTTCGATCTGATCCTCGCCAACATCCTGGCGGGCCCCTTGTGCCAGATGGCGCCCGACCTCGCGATCAGCCTCGCACCCGGCGGCCATGCGGTGCTGGCGGGGCTGCTGACCACCCAGGCGGACGCGGTCGCCGAGGCGCATCGCCGGGTGGGCCTGCGGCTGATCGCCCGCTACGCCGTCGGCCCCTGGGCGACGCTCGTCCTGAAGAAGCCGCGCGGTCATCGGCGGCGGCCGCGGGTGCCGCACCGCAGCCACTTCCACGTGACGTCGTGGGCACAGCCCGGGGCTTGAGGTCGCTGGCGGCGGGGCTTGCTTGTTGCACCCCGCCTCGCCCTCGGCTATAGCACCCGCTCCTTGGCGCCGCGCGGCGCTGTGGTGCGTTTCTCATTGGAGCTTTCGATGTCGAAGCTGAAGACCCGGCGGGCCGCTGCCAAGCGGTTCAGCTTTACCGGGACCGGCAAGATCATGCGCCGCAAGGCCAATCACCGCCACAACCTCACCGCGCAGCCGCAGTCGGTGAAGGTGGCGCAGCGCAAGCCGATCGAGGTCAGCGAGGGCGATGCCAAGCTGATCCGCAAGATGTTGCCCTACGGCTGACGGCCCAGGTTTCGAGGAGTTCCGACGATGGCACGCGTCAAGCGCGGCGTTACCTCCCACGCCCGGCACAAGAAGATCCTGAAGCTCGCCAAGGGCAGCCGGGGTCGCGCCAAGAATACGATCCGCGTCGCGCGGCAGCGCGTCGAAAAGGACATGCAGTACGCGTATCGCGACCGGCGGGTGCGCAAGCGCGAGTTCCGCAGCCTGTGGATCCAGCGGATCAACGCGGCCGCCCGTGCGCACGGCCTGACCTACGGCCAGTTGATCCACGGCCTGTCGCTCGCCGGCCTCGAGCTCGACCGCAAGGTGCTGGCAGACCTCGCCGTGCGCGACGAGAGCGGCTTCGCCGAGGTGCTGCGCACCGCCCGCGAGGCCCTGCCGGCCGCCGCCTGACCCGACGTCCAGCCTTCGAGGCGATAGCGAGACGATGGCCGACCGGCTCGACAGTCTGGGCGACGATCTGCTTGCGGCAATCGCCGCAGCCGGAAGCCTGAAGGCGCTCGACGACGTGCGCGTCGGCGCCCTCGGCAAGAAGGGCACCCTCACCGAGGCAGCCAAGGCGGTCGGCCAGCTTCCCCCGGAAGAGCGGCGTGATGCCGGGCGCCGGGTGAACGAGGTCAAGGACGCATTCACGGCGGCGCTCGCCGCACGCAAGAGCCAGCTCGAGGCTTTCGAACTCGACGCCCGGCTGATGGCCGAGACGGTCGATGTCACCCTGCCCGCGCGGCCCTGGCCGATGGGCCGGCTGCACCCGGTCGGGCAGGTGATGGAGGAGATCACCGCGATCTTCGCCGACATGGGCTTCGCCGTCGCCGAAGGTCCGGATATCGACGACGACTTCCACAATTTCACCGCACTCAACTTCCCCCCGGAGCACCCGGCGCGGGAGATGCACGACACGTTCTTCGTCGCGGGTCATCCGGACCTCGTGCTGCGCACCCACACCTCGACCGTACAGATCCGCACGATGCTGGCGGAGAAGCCGCCGCTCCGGATCATCGCGCCCGGTCGTACCTTTCGCTGCGACAGCGACGCCACCCACTCGCCGATGTTCCATCAGGTCGAGGGGCTGGTGATCGACCGCGCCACCCATATGGGCCACCTGAAGGGGTGCCTCGAAGACTTCGCCCGCGCTTTTTTCGAGCGCGACGACGCGCCTTTGCGCCTCCGGCCCTCGTTCTTCCCGTTCACCGAGCCCTCGGCCGAGGTCGACGTGCGCTGCCGACGGACGAAGGACGAGCTGATCGTCGGCGAGGGCGACGACTGGCTGGAGATCCTCGGCTGCGGCATGGTCCACCCCAACGTCCTGCGCAATGTCGGCCTCGATCCGGACGAGTGGCAAGGCTTCGCCTTCGGCATGGGCATCGACCGGATGGCGATGCTCAAATACGGCATCCCGGACCTCCGCACCTTCTTCGAAACCGATCTCCGCTGGCTGAAGCACTACGGCTTCGTGCCGCTCGACACGCCGACGACGTTCGCCGGCCTCGCGCGATGATGGGGGGAAAGGCAAGGGGGGACTTGATGGTCCCCCCTTGGACCCCCCAGGCGACGGCTGACGCCGCCGCCACTTTCGAAAAGTGGCAGCGGCGACGCCGCTGCCTGGGGGTCCTAGGGGGCCAAAAGCCCCCTAGCCCTTCCTTCCACCCCCACTTACCGCTGCTAGCGCCATGAAATTCACCCTCCCCTGGCTCAAGGCCCATCTCGAGACCGATGCCGATGCGGCGACCATTGCCAACCGGTTGACCGCACTCGGCATCGAGGTCGAAGGCATCGAGCCGCGCGGCAGCGATCTGGGGGCGTTCTCGGTGGGCCACGTCACCGGCGTGCGCCAGCACCCGAACGCCGACCGTCTACGGCTCTGCACCGTGGACACCAAGCACGGGACCTTCGAGGTGGTGTGCGGGGCACCGAACGTGCGCCTCGGCATGAAGGGCATCTTCGCGCCGGAAGGCTCGGTGATCCCGGCGAGCGGGACCGTGCTGAAGCGCTCGAAAATCCGCGGTGTCGAGAGTTTCGGCATGTTGTGCTCGGCGCGCGAACTCGGCATCGGTGAGGATCACGACGGGATCATCGATCTGGGCGATGCCCCGGAGATCGGCACGCCCGCCGCGGTGGCGCTGGGCCTCGAGGGGCCCGTGTTCGACATCTCGATCACGCCCAACCGCAGCGATTGCTTCGCCGTGCACGGCGTGGCCCGCGAACTGGCCGCCGCGGGCCTCGGCACCCTGCTGCCACCGCGCGCCGCCAAGGTGCCGCAGCGCTTCGAGAGCCGGCTGCGGGTCCACTTCGACTTCCCGGCCGAGGCCGGCACCCCCTGCCCCGTGTTCGTCACCCGGGAGTTCCGCGGTCTGCAGAACGGCGCGAGCCCGGCCTGGCTGCAGGAGCGTCTTGCGGCGTCGGGCGTTCGGCCCATCTCGGCCCTGGTCGACGTGACCAACTGGTCGACCCTCGACATGGGGCGGCCTCTGCACGTGTTCGACGCCGACAAGCTGAAGGGGGACCTCAGGCTCCGACTGTCGCGGGCGGGCGAGTTGTTCCTCGGCCTCGACGGTAAGACCTACACGCTCGACGACGGCATGACCGTCATCTGCGACGACACGGGCATCGTCAGCCTAGCCGGTATCATGGGCGGCGAAAGCACCGGCTGCGACGAGACCACGACCAACGTCGTGCTCGAGATCGCCCTGTTCGATCCGATCCGTACCGCCGTGACCGGACGCAAGCTCGGCATCGAGAGCGACGCGCGCACCCGCTTCGAACGCGGGCTCGATCCGGCGTTCGTGCTGCCGGCAGCGGACTACGCGGCGGCGATGATTTTGGAGCTGTGCGGCGGCGAGGCGAGCGATGTGGTGGTGGCCGGCACGGTGCCCGATCCGCGCGTCTCGATCCCCTTCGCCAAGCGCGAAGTGACCCGCCTGACCGGGCTCGACATGACCGATGCCGAGGTTATGGACGGCCTCGCCTCGCTCGGTTTCGCCGTGGCGAGCGAGGGCGAAGGGCGCTTCGAAGTGACCACGCCATCCTGGCGGCACGACCTCGACCAGCCGGCCGATGTGGTCGAGGAGTTGGCCCGGCTGAAAGGCTTCGATGCCATTCCCTCGGTCTCGGTGCGCCGCGACGATGCGGTCAGCGGGCGGCTGCTCACGACCGCGCAGTTGCGCCGCGGCCGGGTGCGTCGTGCGCTGGCGGCGCGCGGCCTCGACGAGGCCTGCACCTTCAGCTTCGTCGCCGACGAGCAGGCCGAGGCGTTCGGCGGGGCGGCGGTACGGCTCGCCAACCCGATCAGCAGCGATCTGGTGGCCATGCGGCCGTCCCTTCTGCCCGCCCTCGCCGCCGCCGTCGCCCGCAACCAGGCGCGTGCGCTGGACGATCTCGCGTTCTTCGAGGTGGGTGCGGTCTACACGGGTGCCCGGCCCGGCGAGCAGGAACTCGCCGCCGGGGGTGTGCGCAGCGGCCTGTTCGCGCCCCGGCATTGGGCGACCGGTGAGCGCCGGGTCGATGCGTTGGACGCGAAGGCCGACGCCTTCGCCGCTCTGGAAGCGGCCGGCGCGAAGGTCGACGCGCTGAAGCTGGAGCGGACGGCACCGGCCCATTACCATCCGGGTCGTTCGGCCGTGCTGAAGCTCGGCCAGAAGGTGCTGGCCGCCTTCGGTGAACTGCACCCGAAGCTGCAGAAGCTGTTCGACTGGAAGGACCGCGTGGTCGGCTTCGAGGTCTTTCTCGACCGCATCCCGGAGCCTCGTGCGGCCAGAACGCGGACGCGGCCCAAGCTGGTGACCTCGCCCTTCCAGCCGGTCGACCGGGATTTCGCCTTCCTGGTCGATGCGACCGTGCCGGCGGGCGATCTGCTCACCGCGGTGCGCGGGGCCGTGTCCGGCTTGGCGCAGGAGGTGACGCTGTTCGACGTCTACGCCGGCAAGGGTGTGCCCGAGGGCAAGGTGTCGATGGCCGTCGCCGTGCGCTTGCAGGCGCTTGACCGGACGCTCGCCGAGCCCGACATCGAAGAGGCGGCGGGGCGGATCGTCGAGGCCGCGGCCAAGACTTGCGGTGCCGTCCTGCGCCAGTAGCGTCCTGCCCCGTCGGGGGCCCATCGAGGAATACGGGGTGACCGAGCTCGCGCGGTTGCGGAACTTCTCCATCGTGGCGCACATCGACCACGGCAAGTCGACCCTTGCCGACCGGATCATCGAGCTGTGCGGCGCGCTCGATGCCCGCGAAATGCGCGGCCAAGTGCTCGATTCGATGGACATCGAGCGCGAGCGGGGCATCACCATCAAGGCGCAGACCGTCCGGCTGAAATACACGGCCAAGGATGGCCAGGACTACGTGTTCAACCTCGTCGACACGCCGGGCCACGTCGACTTCGCCTACGAGGTGAGCCGGTCGATGCGCGCCTGCGAGGGCTCGCTCCTGTTGGTCGACGCCACCCAGGGCGTCGAGGCGCAGACGCTCGCCAACGCCTATCAGGCGATCGATGCCAACCACGAGATCGTGGTGGTCCTGAACAAGATCGACCTGCCGGCCGCCGAGCCGGACAAGATGAAAGAACAGATCGAGGACATTCTCGGTCTCGACGCCTCGCAAGCCATCCTCATCTCCGCCAAGACCGGCCAGGGCGTGGCGGACGTGCTGGAAGCGATCGTCGAGAAGCTGCCGCCGCCCACGGCCGAACCCGATGCCACCCTGAAGGCCCTGGTCGTCGACAGCTGGTACGACCCCTATCTGGGCGTGATGACGCTGGTGCGGGTCAAGGAGGGCGAGCTCAAAAAGGGGATGCGCGTCCGGTTCATGGGCACCGGGGCCGTGCATCCGATCGAGCGGGTCGGCGTGTTCACCCCCAAGCCGCTCGTCATCGACAGCCTCGGCCCCGGCGAGATCGGCTTCGTCACCGCCGGCATCAAGGACATCGCCGACGCCCAGGTGGGCGACACCATCACCGACGACCGCCGGCAGGCCGAGGCCCCCCTGCCCGGCTTCCGGCCGAGCCAGCCGGTCGTGTTCTGCGGCATGTTTCCGGCCGACGGCAACGACTACCCGACGCTCCGCGATGCCCTCGGCAAGCTGCGGCTGAACGATTCGAGTTTCGAGTTCGAGCCGGAGAACTCGGCCGCCCTCGGCTTCGGCTTTCGCTGCGGCTTTTTGGGCCTCCTGCACCTCGAGGTGATCCAGGAACGGCTGGACCGCGAGTTCGACCTCGACCTCGTGCTCACCGCGCCCTCGGTGGTCTACCGGCTGCACAAGCGCGACGGCACCGTGCAGGAGTTGCACAACCCGGCCGATTTCCCCGATCCGAGCCAGATCGAGTTCCTGGAGGAGCCCTGGATCAAGGCGACGATCCTCGTCCCCGACGAGTTTCTGGGGGCGGTGCTGCAGCTCTGTACCGAGAAGCGCGGCGTGCAGCAGGAGCTGACCTATGTCGGCCAGCGAGCGATGCTGGTCTATCGCCTGCCGCTCAACGAGGTCGTCTATGACTTCTACGACAAGCTGAAGTCGATCAGCCGCGGCTATGCCAGCTTCGACTACCAGCTCGACGGCTTCGACCAGTCGGACTTGGTGAAGCTGGACATCATGATCAACGGCGACCGGGTCGACAGCTTGGCGCTGTTGGTGCACCGCTCGATGGCCGAGGGCCGTGGCCGGGCCTTGTGCGAAAAGCTGCAGGAGTTGATCCCGCGCCAGCAGTTCCAGGTCGCCATCCAAGCCGCCATCGGCGGGCGGATCATCGCCCGCGAGACGGTCAAGGCGGTCAGAAAGGACGTGCTCGCCAAGTGCTACGGCGGTGACATCACCCGCAAGCGCAAGCTCTTGGAGAAGCAGAAGGCCGGCAAGAAGCGGATGCGCCAGTTCGGCAAGGTGGAAATCCCCCAGGAAGCCTTCCTCGCCGCCCTCAAGATGGAAAGCTGAGCCGAGACAGCCGCCTTGGCATCGGGCTCGATGCGTGGCTATGCCGAAAGGGTCGCGGGTTCGCCCGCCACCAACCCTGGGAGACGACGCATGAAGCCCACGCTTGCCGCCCTCGCCATGCTCGCCTGCACGGCCCTGCCCGCCCTCGCCCAGCACGAGGTCATCGCCACCGCCGAGGCACCCGAAGCGATCGGCCCCTACAGCCAAGCCATCATGGCCGGCGACACCCTCTACCTCGCCGGCCAGATCGCCATCGACCCGGCGACCAACGAGGTCACGCCCGGCACCATCGAAGAAGAGACGACCCTCGTCCTGAACAACCTGAAGGCCGTGCTCGAAGCGGCCGGCATGACCATGGCGAACGTCGTCTCGACCAGCGTGTTCCTGGCGGATCTCAACGAATTTCCGCGGATGAACGAAGTCTATGCGACGTTCTTCACCGAGAACCCGCCGGCGCGTGCGACCGTGCAGGTGGCACGACTGCCGCGCGACGTGAAGATCGAAATCTCGGCCATCGCGGTCCGCTGACG
>JBMCMJ010000098.1:0-9049 GCA_048615135.1 Pseudomonadota bacterium | reverse complement strand
TCGCCTCAGAGCCCGCGGAACGGGTGCGCCCGATAGGTGCCGAGCACGCGCAGCTCGTCCGAGAAGAAGGCGAGTTCTTCCAGCGCGTTGCCGAGCGGTACCTCTTCCGGGTGGCCGATCACGTCGGCGTAGAAGCGGGCCTGGTTGAAGTCCGGCTCCACGTAGCTCTCGAGCTTGGTCATGTTGACGCCGTTGGTGGCGAAGCCGCCGAGCCCCTTGTAGAGTGCTGCCGGCACGTTGCGCACGCGGAACACGAAGGTGGTGACGCACGGGCCCGCGCCAACGGCCGGGGTCCACGGCTCGCGGGCGAGAATCACGAAGCGGGTGGTGTTGTGCACGGCGTCCTCGATGTCGGAATCGAGGATCGCGAGGCCGTAGATTTCGGCGGCGAGGCTGGACGCGATGGCGCCGTGGCCCGGGGTGCGGGTCTCGCCGATCATCTGCGCCGCCCCCGCCGTGTCGGCCGCCACCACCGGCACGAGGCCGTGGCGCCCGAGGTAGAGACGGCACTGCCCGAGCGCCTGCTCGTGGCTGTGCACGTGCGTCAGATCGGCGAACGCGGTTCCCTTCGGCGCCAGCAGGTGGTGGTTCACCCGCAAAAACGTCTCGCCGACGATCCAGAGATCGCCGTGGGGCATGAGCCTATGGACGCCCGCCACGCGCCCCGCGACCGAGTTCTCGATCGGGATCATGCCGAGGTCGGCCCGCCCCTCGCGCACCGCGGCGAACGCATCCTCGAACGAAGCGCAGGGCAGCGCTTCGGCGTCTGCGAACGTTTCCCGGCAGGCGAGGTTGGAATAGGCGCCCGGATGGCCCTGGAAGGCCACGCGGCGGGGCTGTTCGAGCGGGCTCATTGGTGGTCTCCGGCCGGACGGACGAGACGGTGGCCGAGGCGGCGTCGCGCGGCCTCGAGGTCGTCGCCGGTGTCGATCCCCGGCGGGGCGGCTGCGACGCTGCGCACGCCGATCCGCATGCCGGCCTCGAGCGCCCGCAGCTGCTCCAGCCGCTCGCGCTGCTCCAACTGGCTCGGCGGCAGATCGCAGAACCGCTCCAGCGCATCGCGGCGAAAGCCGTAGATGCCGACATGGTGGTACAGGGGACCGGGGCCCGACGGCGCCGCTGCACGCGTGAAGTAGAGGGCGTTGCCGCGCGTCCGGCCGGGATCGGTGAAGCTCACGATCGCCTTGACGCAGCTCGGATCGTCGCGCTCGGCCGGGTCTTCGGTCGCCACCACCAGGGTCCCGATGTCGGCCCCGTCCTCCAGCACCGGCGCCAGCGCCAGGGCGAGAGAGTCCGGATCGACCTCGGGCATGTCGCCCTGCAGGTTCACGACGAGGTCCACCGTCCGGCCCGGATCCAGCTCCTCGACGGCGGCAAGCACCCGGTCGGTGCCCGAGGGAAGGTCGGGGTCGGTCAGCACCGCGCGTCCGCCCGCCGCCTCGACCGCGAAGGCGATCTCGGGATCGGCGGCCGCCACCACCACCGGACCCAGTCCCGCCTCGACCCCGCGGCGCCAGACGTGGAGGACCATCGGCTCGCCCGCGATGTCGAGCAGCGGCTTGTTCGGCAGCCGCGTGGCGGCGAGACGCGCGGGGATGACGACGAGGACGGAGGGTTCAGCGGACATGGACGTTCTCGTTGCGGGCCTGCCGATCGTGGCGATGGTGTCGCGCGGACGTTAAGCTCGCTTGACACTCGCCGATCCGGATTCCTAGGAACCTGCGCGGCCACGAACAACACGGGGGGTGCCGTCACTGCGCCGTCCCGGACGACGAGGGAGACACATGGCAGGATCGCTCGAGACGAACAAGCTCATCGGCGCGGTGCTCACCGCGGGCATCATCGCCGTCGCCTCGGGTGTCATCGCCGACCTGCTCTATCGCACGCCGAGCCTCGAACAGGCGGCCTACCCCCTGCTCGGCGACGACACCGAAACGGCCGAGGCCGAGGCCGAGCCCGAACCGACGGTCCCGCTGCCCGTCCTGCTCGCCGATGCCTCGGCGGAAGCCGGCGAGCGCGCGTTCCGTGCCTGTGCCGCGTGCCACACGGTCGAGTCCGGCGGCGCCAATCGCGTCGGCCCGAATCTCTGGGGCGTGCTCGGCCGCGACATCGCCACCAAGGAAGACTTCCGCTACTCCGACGTCCTATCGGACAAGGAGGGCGCGTGGACCTACGACAAGCTCGACGGGTTCCTCGCGGCGCCGAACACGTGGGCCCCCGGCACCAGCATGAGCTATGCCGGGATCCGCGGCGACGAGGCCCGCGCCGACATGATCGCCTATCTCCGCTCTCTCGCCGACGACCCGATGCCCTTGCCGGACCCCGAGGCGGAGGCCGAGGGTGAGGGCGAGAGCGGTCAGGGCCGCTGAGCCGGTGACGGTGACCCGGTGACGGTGACCGCGGCCGACCTGGACCTCGCCGGGCGGCTGGCGGATGCGGCCGGGGCCGCCATCCTGCCGCATTTCCGCCGGCTGGAGCGGGTCGAGCTGAAGGCCGACCAGAGCCCCGTGACGATCGCCGACCGCGCGGCCGAAACCGCCATGCGCGACCTCCTTGCCCGGGAGCGTCCCGCCGATGGCATCCTCGGCGAAGAATTCGAGCCCGTGACGGGCACGAGCGGACGGGTCTGGGTGCTCGACCCGATCGACGGCACCAAGGCGTTCGTCACGGGCAAGCCCCTGTTCACGACCCTGATCGCCCTGGTCGAGGACGAGGTGCCCGTGCTCGGGGTCATCGACCAGCCCTGGACGCGGGAACGCTGGCTCGGCCACGGCGACGTCGCCAGCCTGAACGGTGCTCTGATCCGCACGCGGCGGGGCGTGTCGCTGGAGACGGCCGTCCTCTCCGCCACCGCCCCCGGCATGTTCCGTACGGGCAGCGAGCGTGCCGCCTTCGACCGCCTCGCCGATGCCACGGCCAGCCTGAGCTGGGGTGGGGATGCCTACGCCTACGGCCTGCTCGCCGCGGGCTGGCTCGATCTGGTGCTGGAGACCAACCTGCAGCCCTTCGACCTCGCGGCCCTCGTGCCGATCATCCAAGCGGCGGGCGGGCGGATCACCGACTGGCAGGGCCGCCCGCTCACGCTCCGCAGTGCCGGCGACGTGCTGGCGGCCGGCGATCCGGACCTGCACGCGGCCGCCCTCGCCCGCCTCGCGGGATAACGCGCACGACATGGCGCAGGGGCTTTTTTTCCGGCCCTCGTCGTGCCACCTGCTACGAACGAACGAGAGGAGGACCCGCGCCATGCAGCACGCCCGGTTTCCACGCGCCCTCGCCTGGGCCTGCGGCCTCGTCCTGGCCGTGGCCGGGTCGGCGATGGCCGAGACGGACCGGGTCGAGCCGCGGCACGGCGCCTCGATGTACGGCGAGCTGAAATACGGCCCCGACTTCACCCACTTCGACTACGCCGATCCCGATGCGCCCAAGGGTGGCCGGGTCGCATTTTCGGCGATCGGCACCTTCGACAGCCTCAACCCCTACATCCTGCGCGGCAATCCGGCCGCCGGGCTCGGCCTGATCTTCGACACCCTCACGGTGCAGAGCCAGGACGAGCCCTTCGCCGAATACGGCCTGATCGCCCGAAGCATCGAGATGCCCGAGGACCGCTCCTGGGTCGCCTTCGAGCTGCGTCCCGAGGCGCGCTGGCACGACGGCGTGCCGATCACCGCCGACGACGTCGCCTTCAGCCTGGAGATCTTGCGCGAGCAGGGAGCGCCCTTTTTCCGCGCCTATTACGCCAACGTCACCGAGGTCGTCGTCGAGAGCCCAACCCGGGTGCGCTTCGTCTTCGAGCCGGGGGTGGTCAACCGCGAACTGCCGCTCATCGTCGGCCAGATGCCGATTCTCCCCAAGCACTATTACGAAGACGTCCCGTTCGATCGAACCACCCTGACGCCTCCCCTCGGCAGCGGCCCCTACCGGATCGCCTCGGTCGATCCCGGCCGCGCGATCGTCTACGAGCGCGATCTCGAGTATTGGGGGGCCGACCTGCCGGTCAATCGCGGCCGGTTCAACTACGACGAGATCCGCTTCGAGTACTACCGCGAGAGCAACGTCGCCCTGCAGGCGTTCCTTGCCGGCGAATACGACTTCCGCGCCGAGAACACGGCCCGGCTCTGGGCGCAGGGCTATACCGGCTCCGCCGTCGAGGCCGGCGAGATCATCCTCGAGGAATTCGAGCGCGAGGGCGGCACCGGCATGCAGGGCTTCGTCTTCAACACCCGCCGGCCGATCTTCCAGGACCCGCGGGTCCGCGAGGCCCTCGCCTACGCCTTCGACTTCGAATGGTCGAACACGACCCTCTTCTTCGACCAGTACACCCGCTCGCGCTCCTATTTCTCCAACACCTACCTCGCCGCCGCGGGCACCCCGAGCGAGGCCGAGCAGCGGCTGCTCGAGCCCTTCCGCGCGAGCCTCGATCCGCGCGTGTTCACGACCGAATACCAACCGCCGACCACCGACGGCAGCGGCAACATCCGCGGCCAACTGCGCCAAGCCTTCGCGCTGCTCCGCGAGGCCGGCTGGGAGGTGCAGAACGGCGTCCTGACCGAAACCGCCACCGGCCGGCGCATGGAGTTCGAGATCCTGTTGAACTCGCCCGCCTTCGAGCGCGTGGTCGGCCCGTTCATCAGCAACCTGCAGCAACTCGGCGTCGTTGCCACCCAGCGTACCGTCGACCCCTCGCAGTACCAGAACCGGATGAACGACTTCGACTTCGACATGACCGTGACGGTCTGGGGCCAGTCGCTCTCGCCCGGCAACGAGCAGCGCGACTTCTGGAGCTGTGCCGCCCGCGACACGCCCGGCTCGCGCAACCTCGCGGGCATCTGCAACGAGGCGGTCGAATCGCTGATCAACCGCATCATCCAGGCCCCCTCGCGCGAGGCGTTGGTCGACGCGGTGCGCGCCCTCGACCGCGCGCTGCAATGGGGCTTCTACGTCATCCCCCACTGGCACTCGACCACACAGCGCATCGCCCGCTGGGACATCTTCGGCATCCCCGAGACCGTGCCGATCTACGGCCTGGACCTCTGGGCCTGGTGGGTCGATCCCGCCAAGGTCGAGGCGATCGGTGGCCGCCGCGCCCAGCGCAACTGAGCCGCCATGCTCGCCTACATCGTCCGCCGCCTTCTGTTGATCATCCCGACCCTGTTCGGGATCATGGTGGTCAACTTCGTCATCGTGCAGGCGGCACCGGGCGGCCCCGTCGAGCAGATGCTGGCGCAGGTCCAGGGCAGCGGCGACGTCACGACCCGGCTCACCGGCGACGCCGGCGGCGAGGCCGGCGGCGGCCAGGGGAGCGACAGCGACGACGGCGGCACCCGCTATCGCGGCGCCCAGGGCCTCGATGCGGAACTGGTCGCCGAGATCGAGGCCATGTTCGGCTTCGACCAGCCCGCCCACATCCGCTTCGCCCAGATGATGTGGAACTATCTCCGCTTCGACTTCGGCAACAGCTTCTTCGTCGACAAAAGCGTGGTCGATCTGGTGCTGGAAAAAATGCCGGTCTCGGTCTCCCTGGGCCTCTGGACCACCCTCCTCACCTACCTCGTCTCCATCCCGCTCGGTATCAGCAAGGCCGTGCGCGACGGTTCCTCCTTCGACGTCTGGACCTCGGGGATCATCATCGTCGGCTACGCCATCCCCGGCTTCCTCTTCGCCATCCTGTTGATCGTCCTGTTCGCCGGCGGCTCCTATCTCGACTGGTTCCCCCTGCGCGGCCTCGTCTCCGACAACTGGGAACAACTGTCCTGGCCGGCGCGCATCCTCGACTATCTCTGGCACCTGACCCTGCCGGTGCTGTCTCTCACCATCGGCGCCTTCGCCGGCCTCACCATGCTCACGAAAAACTCGTTCCTCGACGAGATCAACAAACAATACGTGCTCACCGCCCGCGCCAAGGGTCTCGACAGCACGTCCGTCCTCTACCGTCACGTCTTCCGCAACGCGATGCTGATCATCATCGCCGGATTTCCCGGCGCCTTCATCGGCATCCTGTTCACCGGCGCTTTGCTCATCGAGATCATCTTCTCCCTCGACGGCCTGGGCCTCTTGGGCTTCGAAGCCGCACTTCGCCGTGACTACCCGGTGATGTTCGGCACCCTCTTCTTCTTCACCCTGCTCGGCCTCCTGGTGAAGCTCATCTCCGACCTCACCTACGTCCTGGTCGACCCGCGGATCGACTTCGAGCGGCGGGAAGTCTGATGGACGCCCCGACCGCCCCGCCGCCGCCCCGCCGCCCCGCCGTCCGCTTCCTCGGCATCCCGCTCCGCCTCAGCCCACTCAACGAGCGCCGCCTCCACAACTTCGAGCGCAACCGCCGCGGCTACGTCTCGCTGAAGATCTTCCTGGTCCTCTTCGTCCTCAGCCTGTTCGCCGAGTTCATCGCCAACGACAAACCCCTTCTCGTCTGGTTCGAGGGCCAGCCCTATTTCCCGGTCATGGTCACCTACCCGGAAACCACCTTCGGCGGCGACTTCCCGACCGAGGCCAACTACCGCGACCCGTTCGTTCGTGACCTGATCGACGAGGGCGGCTTCGCCATCTGGCCGATCATCCCCTATAGCTACGACACCTTCATCACCGACCTCGGCCAACCGGCCCCCTCGCCCCCGAGTGCCGCCAACTGGCTCGGCACCGACGACCAGAGCCGCGACGTCGTCGCCCGCGTCATCTACGGCTTTCGCATCTCCATCCTGTTCGGCCTCACCCTCACCATCCTCTCCTCCCTCATCGGCATCGCCGCCGGTGCGGTGCAGGGCTATTTCGGCGGCTGGGTCGACCTCGGCTTCCAGCGCTTCATCGAAATTTGGTCCGGCCTGCCCACCCTCTACCTCCTCATCATCCTCGCCAGCGTCATCACCCCCAATTTCTGGTGGCTGCTCGGCCTCATGCTCCTCTTCTCGTGGATGGCGCTGGTCGACGTCGTCCGCGCCGAATTCCTCCGCGCCCGCAACTTCGACTTCGTCCGCGCCGCCCGCGCCCTCGGCGTCTCCAACACCACCATCATGGCCCGCCACGTCCTGCCCAACGCAATGGTCGCCACCCTCACCCTGATGCCCTTCCTCCTCACCGGCGCCATCACCACCCTCACCTCGCTCGACTTCCTGGGCTTCGGCCTCCCCGCCGGCTCCCCCTCCCTCGGCGAACTCCTCCAACAGGGCCGCAACAACCTCAACGCCCCCTGGCTCGGCATCTCCGGCTTCCTCGTCCTCGCCGTCATGCTCTCCCTCCTCGTCTTCGTCTTCGAAGCCGTCCGCGACGCCTTCGACCCACGAAAGACGTTCCGATGACGAGCAAGCAAGAAAAGCCAAGGGGGCTTTTGGCCCCCTTGGAAACCCCCGAGCCGGAACGATCGCCGACCCCGTCGGCGATCGTTCCGGCCACTTACCCTAAGTGGCGTCGGCGCAGCCGGCGCCCGGGGGTCCCAGGGGGCCAAAAGCCCCCTGGCCTCTTCCTATCGAAAGCACGCCCATGAGCCTCGTCACCGTCGACGATCTTGCTGTTCGCTTCGCCGTCGAGGGCGGGCATGTCGATGCCGTGAAGGGTGTGTCCTTCACCATCGAGCCGGGCGAAACGCTGGCGTTGGTCGGCGAGAGCGGCTCGGGCAAGTCGGTCACCGCCCTCTCGCTCCTGCAACTGCTGCCCTACCCCACCGCCAGCCACCCCAAAGGCTCGATCCGGTTCGAGGGCACCGAGTTGGTGGGTGCCGGCGAGCGCACGCTGATGAACGTGCGCGGCAACCGGGTGGGGATGATTTTTCAGGAGCCGATGACCTCGCTCAACCCGCTGCACACCATCGAAAAGCAGGTCGCCGAAAGCCTGATCCTGCACCGCGGGATGACCCGCGCCAGTGCCAGGGATCGGGTCGTCGAGCTGTTGCATCTCGTCCGCCTACAGGACGCCGAAAACCGGCTCGATGCCTACCCGCACCAGCTCTCGGGCGGCCAGCGCCAGCGCGTCATGATCGCCATGGCGCTCGCCAACGAGCCGGGCCTCCTCATCGCCGACGAGCCCACCACCGCCCTCGACGTCACCATCCAGGCGCAGATCCTGGCCCTCTTGAAAGACCTGCAGGCCCGCCTCGGCATGGCCGTCCTCTTGATCACCCACGACCTCACCATCGTCCGCAAGGTCGCCCACCGCGTCGCCGTCATGAACAGCGGCCTGATCGTCGAACAGGGCCTAACGAAGCGCATCTTCGACGCCCCGGAACACCCCTACACCCGCCACCTGCTCGCCTCCGAGCCCAAGGGTGCCCCCGCCCCGCCGCCCGAGGACGCTCCCACCGTCGTCGAAACGACCGACTTGAAGGTCCACTTCCCCATCCAGCGCGGCCTCCTCAAGCGCACCGTCGGCCACATCAAGGCCGTCGACGGCGTCTCCCTCGCCCTTCGCCAGCGCGAAACCCTGGGCGTCGTCGGCGAAAGCGGCTCCGGCAAAACCACCCTCGGCCTCGCCCTCCTCCGCCTCATCCAGAGCGACGGCCCGGTCGTCTTCATGGGCCAGAACGTCCAGGGCTGGAGCTGGAAACGCATGCGCCCCCTCCGCCGCCAGATGCAGATCGTCTTCCAAGACCCCTATGGCAGCCTCAGCCCCCGCATGTCCGTCGGCGAAATCGTCGCCGAGGGCCTGGCCCTCCACGACCCGAGCGCCGACCTCCGCACCCGCGTCGTCGAGGCGCTGGAAGACGTCGGCCTCGATCCCGCCACCATCGACCGCTACCCCCACGAATTCTCCGGCGGCCAGCGCCAGCGCATCGCCATCGCCCGCGCCATGGTCCTCAAACCCCGCTTCGTCGTCCTCGACGAACCCACCTCCGCCCTCGACATGTCCGTCCAGGCCCAGATCGTCGACCTCCTGCGCGACCTCCAGGCCAAACACGACCTCGCCTACCTCTTCATCAGCCACGACCTCCGCGTCGTCCGCGCGCTGTGCAACCGCATCCTCGTCATGAAGGAAGGCATCGTCGTCGAAACCGGCACCCGCCAAGACATCTTCGACCACCCCCGCCACCCCTACACCAAAGCCCTCCTCGCCGCCGCCTTCG
>JBMCMJ010000097.1:0-9162 GCA_048615135.1 Pseudomonadota bacterium | reverse complement strand
TCGTGATTGTTGCCCTGGCCCTCTGCTGCTTGCCCGCCGTCGCCCAGGCCGCCGTGAAAACCCTGACGCTCGTGGGCGGCTTGGCCAGTGCGGTCGACCAGCCGAGCCTGGGCCTCGTCGCCGGCCAGCCGGTCGCCACGCTGCAGGGGTCGGTCACCTTCGATGCGGCCGCCCTGGTGGTCGATTTCGATGCCACGCCCGTGACCGACTGGACGCTCGACTTGACCCCGCTGGTCGCCGTGCCGCTTCTGCCCGCCGGCCCCGCGGGTTACGGCCGCGGCGACATCGCCTTCGACGCCGAGCCGATGATCGGTCTCGTCGGCGGCGTCTACGTCGTCGATTTTTTGGCCAGCGTGAACTTTGCCGGCGTCGATCTGGCGCTGGAGGCGTCGCCCTTCGACGACCTGATCGAACTGTTCGATGCGGACTTCAACCTCCTGGCCGACGGCTCGCTGGCCGTTGTGCCGTTGCCCGCCGCCGTCTGGATGTTCGGCGCCGGGATCGCCGGTCTGGTGGCGCTGCGCCGACGCCGGGATCAGCTCGCGCTCAGCCGAGGTTGAGCGTGCTGCGCCGCTCCTCGCGCGGGGTCCTGCCGTAGAGCTGGCGATAGCAGGTGGAGAAGTGCGAGGCCGAGACGAAGCCCGTGACGCGGGCCACCTCGCGGATCGAAAGATCGCCCCGGTAGATCAGGTTGCGTGCCCGTTCCAACCGCAGTTCCAGGTAGTACTGGGCGGGTGTGCGGCCGACATGTTCCTTGAACAACCGCTCGACCTGGCGCCGCGACAGACCGACATAGGCCGCGAGCAGCTCCTGGCCGAGCGGTTCCTCGACATTCGCCTCCATCAGCTCGAGTGCCAGGATCAGCTTCGGATGATGGACGCCGAGCCGGGCACGGATCGGCAGACGGCCCCGCTCGTCCGGTCCGTCGATCCGGTCGAGCAGGCATTGCTCGGCGACTCTGGTCGCGAGATCGGCGCCGTGATCGAGCGCGATCTTGCCGAGCATCAGCTCGAGGGCGGCCGTCCCGCAGCCGCAGGTCAGCCGGTTGCGGTCGATGCGGTGGGGCTCGGCCGCGACGTCGATCTCGGGAAACGCATCGACGAATGCGGGCAGCACCGACCAGTGGATCGCACAGCGGCGCCCCTCGAGCAGGCCGGCCCGGGCGAGCACGAAGGCGCCCGTGCAGAGCCCGCCGACGACGGCCCCTCGAAGATCGACCTCGCGCAGCCACGCGAAGAGGCGCTCGTCGTTCAAACCTTCCGCCGCTGGTCCGCTGCAGACCAGGACGACCGGCAGCGGGCCCGCCAGATCCACGCTGCCCAGGTCCGTTGCGACCGTGACCTCGACGCCGTTGCTCGCCCGCACCGGCGCGCCGTCCCCGGACACCGCCACCCAGTCGTACACGTCGCGGCCGGCGAGCCGGTTGGCGATCCGCAGCGGTTCGATCGCGGCGGTGAACGCCAGCATCGAGAACTCCGGCACGAGGACGAAGACGACCGTCTCGGGCGCGGTCGGCGGGGTGGAGAGATCCATGCGACGGGTCCGACGCGGCGAACGATTCGAAGGCACGAACCGGTCGAGCGTTATGTCGCTTTTCGGCCATTCGCAAGTTGCAGCCGTTGGCCGTGCGGACGCGCCCGGCCGAGCGGCCATCGACCAACCGGGGGACCCCCATGACCCGTTTCCCGCGCCCGGTGGCGCGGGGCTCGGTAGGGTGCGCCGCCAGCCGTCCCGTCTTGCCGGCCGAGCCGATCCCGACGGGCCGCGTCATCCGAGGGCTGGTCCCGGCGCGTGCCTTGTGCTGCAACCGGGCGGCTTACCCAGGCGGACCGGTCGAGCCATGCAGCGTTACTCGCTTTTCTCCCTCGCCAGACAGGCCCTGCGCGGTCATCGGGGCTGGCAGCCCGCTTGGCGCAAGGCCGAACCGAAGGGACGCTACGACGTCGTCGTGGTCGGTGGCGGCGGACACGGGCTCGCCACCGCCTACTACCTCGCGAGCCAGTGCGGTATCCGCGACGTGGCCGTGCTGGAGAAGGGCTGGCTCGGCGGCGGCAACACCGGGCGCAACACCACCATCATCCGCTCGAACTACCTCTACGACGAGAGTGCGGCGCTCTACGACCACGCAGTGCAGCTCTGGGAGGGGCTGAGCCGGGAGTTGAACTACAACGTCATGTTCAGCCAGCGGGGCGTGATGATGCTCGCCCACACCGAGCACGACGTGAAGGTCGCGAAGCGCCATATCCATGCCAACCGGCTGAACGGCGTCGACAACGAGTGGTTGGGGCCCAAGGAGGCCAAGGCCTTCTGCCCGCCGCTGAACGTCGATCCGGGGCTGCGCTACCCGGTGCTCGGAGCGGCCCTGCAGCGCCGCGGCGGTACCGCCCGGCACGACGCGGTGGCCTGGGGCTACGCGCGAGCCGCGAGCGCACTCGGGGTCGACATCGTCGAGCAGTGCGCGGTCGAGGGCATGGAGTTGACGGGCGACCGGGTCGTGGCGGTGCGGACCTCGAGGGGGCGCATCGCCTGCGATCGCGTGGCGGTCGTGGCCGCCGGCCACACCTCGCAACTGATGGCGATGGCGGGGCTCAGGATGCCGCTCGAGAGCGTGCCGCTGCAGGCGCTGGTCTCCGAGCCGGTCAAGCCGATCTTCCCGTGTGTGGTCATGTCGAACACCGTCCACGCCTATATCAGCCAGTCGGACAAGGGCGAGCTGGTGATCGGGGCCGGTACCGACCAGTATGTGTCCTACGCCCAGCGCGGCGGGTTTCCGGTGATCGAGCACACCCTGGAAGCCATTGTCGAACTGTTCCCGATCTTCTCGCGGATGCGGATGCTGCGCACCTGGGGCGGGGTGGTCGACGTGACCCCCGACCGCTCGCCGATCATCGGCCGGACGCCGGTCCGGGGGCTCTACGTCAATTGCGGCTGGGGCACGGGCGGCTTCAAGGCGACGCCCGGCTCGGGCCACGTCTTCGCCCACACGGTGGCGAACGACGCTCCGCACCCGATCGCCGCACCCTTCGCGCTCGAGCGCTTCACCACCGGCCGGCTGATCGACGAGGCCGCTGCCGCCGCCGTCGCCCACTGAGGACTGCCCCATGCTGTCGATCCACTGCCCCTGGTGCGGGCCCCGGCCCGAGACCGAGTTCCGCTGCGGCGGCGAGGCCCACATCCGCCGCCCGGATCCGACCACCGCGAGCGACGAAGCCTGGGCCGATTACCTCTACTACCGGACCAATCCCAAGGGCGCCTACGCGGAGCGCTGGGTGCACGCGCATGGCTGCGGGCGCTGGTTCAACGCCGAGCGGGACACGGTGAGCGACCGGTTCGAGCGCTTCTATCGGCTGGACGAGCCGCGATGAGCCGGCTGCAGCCCATGCGTCGGCTCACGGGCGGGCGCATCGATCGCCAGCGGTCGTTGCGCTTCACCTTCGACGGTCGGGCCTTTACCGGCCAGGCAGGCGATACCCTCGCGTCGGCACTGCTCGCCAACGGCGTGCACCTGATGGGCCGCTCCTTCAAATACCACCGCCCGCGCGGGGTCGTTGCCCACGGCTCGGCGGAGCCGAATGCCCTGGTGCAGCTGGAGCAGGGGGGAGGGCTGACCGACCCGAACCAGCGCGCCACCGTGGTCGAGCTGTTCGAGGGGCTGAACGCCAGGAGCCAGAACCGCTGGCCGTCGCTGCGCCACGACGTGGGTGTCGTCAACGACCCGCTGATGCCGCTGTTTCCCGCGGGCTTCTACTACAAGACCTTCATGTGGCCACGGTCGTTCTGGGACCGCGTCTACGAGCCGATCATCCGGCGCGCGGCGGGCCTCGGCCGGGCGCCGGATCGCCCGGATCCGGAACGCTACGCGCACCGCCACGCCCATGTCGACGTGCTCGTCGTGGGCGCCGGGCCCGCCGGCCTGATGGCAGCGCTCGCCGCCGGAAGGCAGGGTGCCCGCGTTCTTGTGTGCGACGAGCAGAACGAATTCGGCGGCTCGCTGTTGGACGCGGGCACGCTGCCGGCTTGGGCGGAGGCGGCCGTCGCCGAGCTGGCGGCGATGCCGGAAGTCCGGCTGCTGCCGCGCACCACCTGTGCGGCCTACGGCGATCACGAGCATCTGGTGCTCGTCGAGCGGGTGCAGGATCACCTCGCCCCCGAGGCGCGCGACCCCGACCGCCCGCGCCAGCGGCTCTGGCAGGTGCGTGCCGGGCGCGTCATCCTCGCCACGGGGGCGATCGAGCGGCCGCTGGTCTTTCACCAGAACGACCGGCCGGGGATCATGCTGGGCTCGGCGGCGGTCGCCTTCGCCAAGCGCTGGGCGGTGAAGCCGGGGCATCGGGTGCTGGTGTTCACCAACGGCGTGGACGGCTACCGCCAGGCCCTGGCCTTGACCGCGCTCGACATCGAGGTTCCGGCGATCGTCGATCTCCGTCACGATCCGCAGGGCTTCGGCCCGAGCGAGGCCGCGGCCGCCGGCATTCCCGTCCTCGCCGGCCACGGCATCACCGGCACGAGCGGCCGGCTGCGCGTCCGTGCTGCCAAGGTGGCGCCGATCGCGCGGGGTATCGACGCGGTCTGGGCGCGGCCACGCACGATCGCCTGCGATGCGATCGCCATGGCCGGCGGCTGGAACCCGGCCGTCCATCTCTGGTGCCAGAGCCGCGGCCAGCTCCGCTTCGACGAGACCATCCAGGCCTTCGTGCCCGCCGAGGGACCGGCCGCCGCCTCGGTCGTGGGGGCTGCCAACGGCACCTTCGACCTCGCCCTCGCGATGGCCGAGGGCGCCGCTGCCGGGGGTGGCGGTGTGGACCTGCCGCCGGTCGATCCCACCCCCACGGGCACCGGGCCGATCGAGGCGGTCCCCACCGATGCCCGCCGGCCCCTGGCCTTCGTCGACTTCCAGAACGACGTGCAGGCCAAGGACCTGCACCTCGCCGTGCGCGAGGGCTTTCGCTCGATCGAGCACGTCAAGCGCTACACCACCACCGGCATGGCGACCGACCAGGGCAAGACCTCGAACGTCAACGCGCTCGCCGTGGTGGCCGCGGCCCGGGGCTCGACCGTCCCCTCGGTCGGCACGACCACGTTCCGCCCGCCCTACACGCCCGTCACCTTCGGTGCGATCGTCGGCGCCAACCGCCGCGACCTGTTCGATCCGCTGCGGACCACGCCGATGCACGCCTGGCACGTCGCCGCCGGTGCCGCCTTCGAGGACGTGGGCCCGTGGCGGCGGGCCTGGTACTATCCCGAGCCCGGTGAGCGCCGGGGCGATGCCGTGAGGCGGGAGGCCCTGGCGGTGCGCCGCGCAGCGGGCCTGTTCGATGCCTCGACGCTCGGCAAGATCGACGTCCGCGGGCCGGATGCCCGCACCTTCCTCGACCGCATCTACACCAATGGCTGGTCGAAGCTGGCGCCGGGGCGGGTGCGCTACGGGCTGATGCTCGACGACGCGGGCTTCGTCGTGGACGACGGTACCGCCGCGTGCCTCGCCGACGACCACTTCCACATGACCACCACGACCGGCGGGGCCGCCCGCGTCCTGGCGCGGCTGGAGGAGTGGCTGCAGACCGAATGGCCCGAGCTGCGCGTCGATCTCACCTCCGTCACCGAGCAGTGGGCCGTGGCGGCACTGAGCGGCCCCCGCGCCCGCGAGATCCTGGCGGCTCTCACCGACCTCGACCTCGCGCCCGAGGCCTTTCCGCACATGACTTGGCGCGAGGGGCGCGTGGCGGGCGTGCCGGCACGGGTGTTCCGGGTAAGCTTCACGGGCGAGGTCGGCTTCGAGATCAACGTGCCGAGCGGCTACGGCCTGCATCTCTGGCGCGAACTGGTGCGGGTCGGCGAGCCGCCCGGCCTCACGGTCTACGGCACCGAGACGATGCACCTGCTGCGCGCGGAGAAGGGCTTCGTCGTGGTCGGCCAGGACACCGACGGCACGGTCACGCCGCACGACCTCGGGCTCGACGGCCTGGTCTCCCGTACCAAGGGCGATTTCGTGGGCAAGCGCGGGCTGGCCCGAGCGGACCTCGTCCGGTCCGACCGCCGCCAACTCGTCGGCCTCGTGGTCGACGATCCGGACATCGTGCTGGAGGAGGGAGCCCAGGTGGTCGAGGCCGGGGCCAACTGGCGGGTGCCGCCCGTCCGCATCATCGGCTGGGTGACCTCGAGCTATGCCAGCCCGACGCTCGGCCGGGGCATCGCCTTCGCCCTGATCGAGGGCGGGCGCGCGCGGCTGGGCCAGCCGGTCTGGATCCCCGACGGCACCCATCACGTGGAGGCGACGGTGACCACCACCCGGTTCTACGATCCGGACGGGGAGAAGCTGCGATGCTGACGGACCCGCTCGCCGATCGTCCAGCCAGGGCACCCGCCGCCCGCCAGGGCACGACCCTTGCCGTCCTGCCGCCCTCGACCGCGCTCGATCTCCGCGCCCGCGACGCGATGGTCGAGCGCTTCGGGGCGGTGCTCGGCTGCGCGCTGCCGACCGAGCCCTCGACCAGCGCCGCAGCCGGTGAGGTCGTCGTCCTGTGGCTCGGCCCGGACCGCTGGCTGTGTCTCGGCGGCGACCATCGGGGCGCCCTGGAGACGGCGGCCGCGGGCGCGTTCGCAGCGGTGACCGACGTGAGCCATCAGCTGTGCGGCCTGGAGCTTTCGGGGCCGGCCGCACGGGACGTCCTCGCGGCCGGCTGCCGGCTGGATCTCCATCCGCAGGCGATGCCCGAGGGCTTCGCCGGTCGGACGCTGGTCGAAAAGGCCGAGGTGATCCTGCATCGTCGGCCCGACCGGGCCGGTTGCCCGGTCTTCTGGCTGTTCGTTGGGCGTTCGTTTGCCGGCTATCTCTGGGACTGGCTGTTGGAGGCGGGGCGCGAGTACGGCGTCGGGACGTAGCCGGCTGCGCCGGCCGCCGTTTTCGACCGATCGTTGAGGACGCGTTAACGTCCGGGGCGCAGGCTGGGGGTCCACCACGTAGGCGGGCCGATCATGACCGGCGTCGTTCCGCCGCCCGTGCCGGTCGTCTCGCTGCCGGCACTCGCGGCTCGTTCCCCGTCGAGCGAGGGCTCGACCGCGCAACGCTTCGTCCTGCCCGGCGCGCAGACGCTGCCGACCGGGACCCATGCCGGTACGATCCGGGCCGATGCGGCGACCGGCCACGTGCTCTTCGTCGGTGCCAATCTGCGCGTCGTCCTGCCCCCGGCCGCGACCGGCAATCCGGCCGTGCCGATCCCGGCGCTGCTCCGGATTCTGCCCGAACGCGCCGATGGCAAGGTGATGGCCCAAATCCTGCCGCAGCCGTCAGCCTCGCCGTCGCCGGCCACAGCGCAACCGCTGCCACCACCGGGTCGCGTCGCCGCACCTCCGGTGCAGACCGCTGCGGGCGCCGCGGGGCCGCTCCCCGGCCCGAACTCGACCCCGATCACCCCGACCCCCGCCAACTCGCCCCCCGTCGCCGCGACACCGCCGACCGCGGCACCGCCGACCGCGGCGACGCCAGCGCCCGCACCTGCAACCGCGCCGACGGTGTTTGCCCCGCCGTCTCCCGCATTGCCATCAGCGGCGCCGAGCCCGGCCGCGCCGCAACCGGCGAGCCCGGCGTCGACGCCTGTGGCCACACCCGCTGCCTCGACGGTTGCGCCGACCGTTTCGGCCCCGCCGGCACCGGTGCCGTCCGCGCCCCTCTCACCGGCGCCGGGTGCGGCCACGACGCCCGCGCCGCCGGCCGGCTCGGGCTCACCGTCGCCGCCGTCCGCCTCGACGCCTTCGCCCGTGCCGGTCGCATCGAATGCCGCCTCCACCGGCGGTAGCGCGCCGCCGGCAAGCCAGCTTGCCCCTCCGCCAGCGTCCGGTTCCGCGCCAACGGCCAAGCCGACCGCGCCACTCCCTGCCGGCGGCCCGGCCACGACGTCCGTACCGCCGAGCCCGGCAGGCCCTGCCGAGGCTCGACCGATGGGGTCGCCGAGCCCGTCGGGAACCGGCGCCAACGCCCCGCCGACCCCGGCGGTCCGATCCCAGGGGCAAGCGCCGCCGCCGGGCCAGCCCCCACCGACTCCACCGACCCCACCCCCGCCGGCACCGACCGCGAGGCCCGGCGAGGCGATGGCGCGGGCGCCGGTGGCTTGGCAGGCGACGAGTTGGACTACCGCCACCCCCACCCCGCAGCGAGCCGATCCGGCCCCTGCCGGTGCGGCGGCCCCGCCTGCCCGGCCAGCGGCCTTCGCCCCGCCGCCCCTGGCCGTGCTGCCGCCGTCACCGGCGCTCGAGGCCGCAGCCGAGCGGGTGACCCGCCTCGCCGGTCTGAGCCCGACGCGGCTGGGTGAGCCCGCCGCGCACAAGCTCATCGCTCTCGCCGACCAATTGCCGGTGAGCGTGCCGGCGGTGGCTTACGGCCCGGGTGACGGAGCGCTGCGGCGCGTCGTGCTCGGCATCGGCGAGGAGGGAGCCGAGGGGGCCGAAGGACCGCCGCGGCGCCTGGTCCTCGAGGTCGATCTCGCCACGCTCGGCCGTATCCGTCTCGACGGTCTGGCCGACCAGGGCCGCTTCGACGTCCTGATGGCGAACGTGCCGGCAGAGGTCCGGCCGGGACTGCGGGCGCTCTGGTCGATGGTGACCCAGCGGACCGGCCTCGCGGGCGATCTCGACTTCCACGATCCGGGCCGACGCGGAGGCACGTCATGACCGATCCCAAGGTCGCCGTCGCCCTCCACTATGCCTGGGGCGAGGGCACGCCGATGGTCACCGCGAGCGGCAAGGGGAAGCTCGCCGCACGGATCGTCGACGAGGCGGTGAGCCATGGCGTGCCGGTCCATGCGGACGCGCAACTCGCCGAACTGCTGGCCAAGACCCCCGTCGGCACGGCCATTCCGCCCGCCGCCTTCCTGGCCGTGGCTCAACTCCTCAGCTTTCTCTACGACGTCGATCGGCTGATCGCGACGCAGGCGAGCGACGGGGAGGCATAGGCAGTCGCGGGTGAGCGGCAGGGTGTCGTGTCGCTTCGCCAGCCGCGCCTGCAAGACCATCCCGTCCCGCTGGCTTAGGAAGAGACCCGCATTGGTCGGATAGAATCGCCGGATGCGGGGGGAGCGCAGGCGCCAGATCTCGAGATCGGCGAGCCAGAGCCACGCCCCGCGTCATGGACGCGGAAGCGGCCGCATGGTACCTCGAAGGCGCGTT
>JBMCMJ010000096.1:0-9275 GCA_048615135.1 Pseudomonadota bacterium | reverse complement strand
CCGACGTGACCCGCGACCACGACGCGGTCGCCGCGGCGCGCGAAGAGGCCCGGCTCGATCCGTTGACGGGCCTGTTGAACCGGCGTGCAGCGGAGACGGTGCTCGCCGACCATCTTCGACCGGTGAGCGGCCGGACGGCCATGTTGGCGGTCCTCGACCTGGACGACTTCAAGCAGGTCAACGACCGCTTCGGTCACGTGGTGGGCGATCGGGCGCTGCGCGTCATCGCCGAGCGCCTCGTGCGCTCGCTGCGCGAGGGCGACCACGTGGCCCGCTTCGGCGGCGACGAGTTCGTCGCGGTGATCCCGGCGATGGACGATTTCGCCCAGGCGCACGAACTCGCCGAACGGATGCGTCGGGCGGTCGAGATGCCGCTGCAGATCGACCGCATCGACCTCGTGCTCCGCTGCAGCATCGGCGTCACCTTGTTGGACGGGACGCACGCCAACCCGGAAACGGCTCTCGCCATCGCCGACCGACGCATGTACCGGGACAAGGGACTGCGGATGCTGACCGCAGCACGGCACCCGACCCATCGTCAGCCGGTCTGAGCCGCCCCCTCTCGGCCCTCGCGAACGACGAGTTCGGTGCCGACTCCGCGCTCGGTGAAGACCTCCAGCAGGATCGCGTGCGGCACCCGGCCGTCGACGATGTAGGCGGCCCGCACGCCCGCCTCCAGCGCCTGCAGGCAGGTTTCGACCTTGGGGATCATGCCGCCGTGAATGCTCCCGTCGGCGATCATCGCGCGCGCCTTGTCGAGCGTCAGCCGCGGAACGAGGTCGCCCGCGGGATCGAGGACGCCGACCACGTCCGTCAGCATGAAGAGCTTGCCGGCATGGACCGCCGCGGCGATCGCCCCCGCCGCCGTGTCGGCGTTGATGTTGTAGGTATGCCCGTCGTCACCGAAGCCGACCGGCGCGATCACCGGGATCACGTCGGTGGTGACCAAGTGGTCGAGTACCGTCGTGTCGATCTGCTCGGGTTCGCCGACGAAGCCGAGGTCGAGGATTTGTTCGATCGAGCTGTCGGGATCGCGCTTGGTGCGGTGCAGCTTGGTGGCGCGCAGGAGCTTGCCGTCCTTGCCGGAAAGGCCGACCGCACGCCCACCGGCCTCGTGGATGGCGGCAACGATCTCCTTGTTGATCTTGCCGGCAAGCACCATCTCGACCACCTCGACCGTGGCCGCATCCGTGACCCGCAGCCCGTCGACGAAGCTGCTCTTGATCGCGAGCCGGTCGAGCAGCGCCTTGATCTGTGGCCCACCGCCGTGGACGACGATCGGGTTCATGCCGACCTGCTTGAGCAGCACGACGTCACGAGCGAAGTCGCGGGTCAGTTCGGGCGAGCCCATCGCGTGACCGCCGAACTTGACGACGAAGGTCTGCCCCTTGAAGCGGCGCATGTAGGGCAGCGCCTCGATCAGGGTGGCGGCGATCCGGTGGTGGGCGTCGTCGGCGGCGGTCATGTCGGGCTCCCCTCGGATGTGGCCTCGCCGGTTCGCTCGGTCAGCATGGCGAGCCGTGCGCGCAGCTCGGCGATGCCCCATCCCTTGGAACTGGACGTCGTCTGCGGGTCCGGCAGCGCCGCTGCCGTGCGCGCCAGCTCGGCCCGCAGGCCCGCCTCCAGCTTCGCGAGGGCCGGGGGCTTGATCAAGTCGGCTTTGGTGAGGACGACGAGGAACGGGACCGCGGCCCGGGCGAGCAGCGTCATCACCTCGCGGTCGCTCTCCTTCGGGCCGTGGCGGGCGTCGACCAGCACGAGGGCGAGCCGCAGCGTCGGCCGTCCGGCCAGATAGGCGCGGATCGTCTCGACCCAGGCGTCGACCTTGGCCTTGGGCGCCTTGGCATAGCCGTAGCCCGGCAGATCGACGAGGATCAGTTCGCCGGCCAGATCGAAGAAGTTCAGCTCCTGCGTGCGGCCCGGCGTGTTCGACGTCCGGGCGAGCGTCTTGCGCCCCGTCAAGGCATTGATCAGCGACGACTTGCCGACGTTGGACCGCCCGGCGAACGCCACCTCCGGCAGGGCGAAGGGCGGCAACTGGTCGATCGCCGCCACGCCGCGCAGGAAGGTGCACGGCTGGGCGAAGAGCCAACGCCCCCGTTCCAGCCGCTCGGGTGTGTCGAAGGCGTCGGCGTCGGGTCCGACCATCGACCGGTCAGGCGATCTTGACGTTCATACGCTTCATGATGAGCCATTGCTGGCCAATCGACAGCACGTTGTTCCACGCCCAGTAGATCACGAGCCCCGCCGGGAAGGTGGCGAACAGGAAGACGAAGATCCACGGCAGGAAGGCCATCACCTTCGCCTGGATCGGATCCGGCGGCGCCGGGTTCAGCTTCATCTGCAGCCACATGGTCAGGCCCATGACGATCGGCCAGACACCGATCGCCGGAATCCACAGCGGCACGTCGAAGGGCAGGATGCCGAACAGGTTGAAGATCGTCGTCGGGTCGGGTGCCGACAGATCCTGCACCCAACCGAAGAACGGTGCGTGTCGCATCTCGATCGATACGAACAGGACCTTGTAGAGCGCGAAGAACACCGGAATCTGCACGACGATGGGCAGGCAGCCCGACGCCGGGTTGACCTTCTCCTTCTTGTAGAGGGCCATCATCTCCTGGTTCATCTTTTCGCGGTCGTTCTCGTAACGCTCGCGAATTTTCATCATCTCCGGCTGCAGCTTCTTCATCTGGCTCATCGCCACGTAGGACTTGTTGGCCAGCGGATAGAAGACGATCTTGACGAGCAGCGTCAGGATAAGGATCGCCACTCCGTAATTGCCGGTGACGGCGAACAGCCAGTGCAGGATGTGGAAGAACGGCTTGGTCAGGAACCAGAACCAGCCGAAGTCGACCGCGCGGTCGAACAGCTGCAGGCCGAGTTCGCGGCCGTAGCGCTCCAAGAGAATCACTTCCTTCGCACCGGCGAACAGACGGTCGGTCACCTCGACCGTCTCACCCGGAGCGATCACCACGGGCGAACGCAGAAAGTCGGTTTGGTAGCGCCCTTCCGGACCGCGGTCGATAAAGCGGAAATTGGCTTCGAGTGCGTCCGCCTGATCGGGGATCAGGGCGGTCAGCCAGTACTTGTCGGTGATGCCGAGCCAGCCGCCCTCGCTCTGGAACGGGATTTCGCCGTCCTCGCGCAGGTCATCGTAGCCGAGCTCGTGCAGCGTGCCCTCGAGCACGCCGATCGGACCTTCGTGGAGGATCCAGAAGCCGAGCGTCGGCACCTCGCCCCACCGGCTGATCAGGCCGTAGGGGTAGAGCGTCACCGGCTCGTTGCCGCGGTTGGTCACCGACTGCGTGACGGTGAACAGGAAATCGTCGTCCACCGCGATCTGCCGCTCGAAACGAAGATCGTCCCCGTTGTCCCAGGTGAGCGTGACAGGGCGGTTGGTCGTCAGCGTGGTGGCATCGGCCGACCACAGCGCCTCGTTGTCCGGCACGACGACGTCCGCGCTCTCGGCCACCCAGCCGAACTCGGCGAAGTAGGGGCTCTCCCGACCGATCGGGGTGAGGACCTCGACGAGGGGGCTCGCCGGGTCGAGGGTCTCGCGGTAGTCGAGCAGGCGCAACTCGTCGATCCGCCCGCCGGCCAGCGAGATCGAGCCCTTGACGCGTGTGCCCTCGATGGCGAGGCGCGGCGCCTCGACCACCGCCTCGGCCGCATCGACGCCCGCCGGCGCGCCGTCGACCGCCCCGCTCGGGGTCGGTGGCAGGGCCTCGTCCAGCATCTCCTGCTGGGCCGCGCGGCGCTCGGCTTCCAGTTGGGCCTGCTGCATCCGCGGCAGTTCGTAGAAGTACTGAAAGCCGAGGATGATCAGAATCGAGATGACGATGGCGAGGATCAGGTTGCGTTGTTCGGGCATGACCGACCGGGGGGCTCAATCGCGCTGGGGTGAGGGGAGCGGGGGGACCGGATCGTAGCCGGCACCGCCCCACGGATGACAGCGGGTCACGCGCCGGACCGTCAGCCACCCGCCGCGCACCCCGCCATGTCGCCGCAGCGCCTCCAGCGCGTAGTCGGAGCAGGTGGGCTGGAACCGGCAGGGGCGGCCGAGCAGGGGCGAGACGCCGTAGCGATACACGAGCACGAGCCCGATCAGCGGCAACGCCAGGACCCGGCCGATCGACCGTCTCATCGCTTCGCCGCCTTTGCCCGTGCCATCGTCAGTGCCTCGGTGAGGTCCGCCGTCAACGCGGCGAAGGGGTACGCCAGCGTTGCGCGTCGCGCCACCAAAACGTGATCGTGACCGGGCAGACCATGGTCCGGCAGAACGAGGCGGGCGGCTTCGCGCAGGCGCCGCCTTGCGCGGTTGCGTTCGACGGCGTTGCCGACGCGTTTCGATGCGGTAAAGCCCACCCCCACCTCGTCGCTCGTGTCGATCTCGGCCAGTTGCAGGACGAAGCCCGGCTTGACGACCTTGCGACCCTTGGCGGCGTTCAGGAACTGGGCGCGCTTGACGAGCCGCCGGAGGCGGCGAGCCACTGGCTCAGGCGGACAGCTTCTTGCGGCCGCGCGCCCGCCGGCGGGCCAGGATCTTGCGCCCGGCCGCGGTGGCAAGCCGGGCCCGAAAGCCGTGACGGCGCTTGCGGACGAGCCTGCTCGGTTGATAGGTACGCTTCACGACAGAATCCTTCCGCCCGGAAAACCAGCTGCGGCTGTATAAGGACCCCGGTGGGCGCTGTCAAACCCACCGTGGGCGGGCGCGGGCGCGAAGCGAAGCGAGAAGCGAGCAGGCGGATGTCCGACGTGCGGTCAGTGCCCTCCGCGAGCGAGCGCGAGCCGGCCGTTCCGAGCGCCGTTGGCGGGCTGAGCGGCCGCCTCCTGTGGATCACCGTGCTTCTCGTCCTGCTCGGCGAAGTGCTCATCTACGTGCCGTCCATCTCCCGCTTCCGCGTCGTCTACCTGACCGAGCGGCTCGCCACGGCGCATCTCGCCACTACGCTGCTGCTCGCGGGCGAGGCGGCCGAGCTGGATGTGGGGCTCGAGCGCGGCCTGCTCGACCAAGCGGGCATGCGCGCCATCCGGGTCGAGGCGGGCGATCGCGTCCTGGCCCTCGGCGACATGGTCGACGTCGACGCCACCTACCGGCTCGCCGAGGAAAGCGTGCCGACCATGATCCGCAACGCCTTCACGGCGATGCTCGGTCCCCGTGAGCGGGTGATCCGGGTGATCGGTCCCTCGCCCGCCGATCCGGGCGTCACGGTCGACATCGTGCTCGACGAGCGGCCGATGTGCGCCGAGATGGTGGCCTATTCCGGCCGTATCCTGCAGCTCTCGCTGTTCCTCTCGGCCCTGGTGGCCGGCTCGCTCTTCTTGTGGCTGCAACTCCTGATCGTCCGCCCGCTGCGCGATCTCACCGCGACGTTGATGGCCTTTCGGCGCAATCCCGAGGATCCCGATGCCTTGACGCCGCCGAGTGCCCGGCACGACGAACTGGGCGTCGTGCAGCGGGAGATGCGGCGGATGCAGAGCCACCTCTCGGAGGCGCTGCGACAGCGCGAGCGGCTCGCCGCACTCGGCGCCGCGGTCGGCAAGATCAACCACGATCTGCGCAACGTGCTGGCCTCCGCCATGCTGCTCTCCGACCGGCTCGAAGCGAGCGCCGACCCCAAGGTGCGGAAGATCGCACCCCGCCTGCTCCACGCCCTCGAGCGGGCGACCGGGCTCTGTGCCGAGACGCTGGCCTTCGCCCGCGCCGAGCCGCCGCCACCCCTGAACCGCCGGCCGACGCCGCTGCGTCCGCTGCTCGAGACCGCGGCCGAGCAGGTGCCCGGCTTCGGTGAGGGGTGGACGTTCGTCAACCACGTCGCCGACGAGGTGCGGGTCAAGGCCGACCCGGACCAGTTGGCCCGCGTGTTCGAGAACCTGTTCGCCAACGCGGCGACGGCGATGGCGGAGCGGGGCGGAACGCTGCGGGTCGCGGCTCGCAAGGCCGAAGGCGATGTGCTGGTCGAGGTGGCGGACACCGGTCCCGGCCTGCCGGAAGCGGTTCGTGTTCGGCTGTTCGAGCCGTTCGTCGGCGGCGGGCGCAAGAACGGGACGGGCCTCGGGCTGCACATCGCCCGCGAGGTGACCCGGCGGCACGGCGGCGAGCTCACCCTCGACCGGACGGGCCCGGAGGGGACGACCTTTCTCGTCCGGCTGCCGGCGGCCGAGGGCGTGGCCTCAGACCTCCTCGGCCAGTCGCACGCCGGCTGAGGCCCCGTCGCCCGGCTCCCGGCGGAGGGCGTCGGCATGGGCGTGGACGTCGGCGAGAAACCCGTCGGGGAAGCGGAGCCTGGCGCGGAGCGCACGGGCGTGGAAGCCGGCGGCGGCGCGGGCGGAGAGCGGCGGCAGTCGATCCGGATCGACCACCTCCGTCAGGTGGCGATAGGGACGGCGCTCGGGCCAGGGGGACGCGTCGACCCGCCAGAAGCGCCCGCCCTCGCCGTGCGCTGCATCGGGCCAGGGCGGGCCTCCCCGATGCGGCAGGGAGGGCAGGATCACGGTGCCCGGCGCGTACAGGCGTCCCGCCAGCCAGTCGGCGACGCCGACCGTGACGGCGTTGCCCACGAGGCGCCAGCGCGGGCCGTCGCGCCGGCCGCGCCTGCCGGCCAGGGTCCACCCTCGGGCGAAGCCCTGCAGCACCTCCGCGTCCTCGATCGACGGCGTGACCAGCCGCCGACCGAGCGGTGCGTTCGGCAGCCAGATGGCGGGTGGTGAGGGGATCCCCACCGTCGAGCCACCCTTGAGCGGCGGTACGGCATCCGCGGCCCAGCCGAGGCCGCGCAGGCCTTCCGTCCAATAGAAGCCGAAGGCGTCGTCGCGCAGGGCCGAGGCGGGCGGCGGGCCGGCCTCGTCGGCGAACAGGACGGCGCGCGGATCATGGATAGGGGACGCGACGAACAGCACCCGATGGCGTCGCTGCGGCACGCCGCTGAAGCGCGAATCGACCAGCCGATAGGCCCAGCGAAAGCCGAGCTCTTCCAGGGCGTGGATCAGGAAGGCCATGGCGCGGCCGCGATCCAGCACCAGCATGTTGCGCACGTTCTCGAGCACCAGCCAAGCGACCGGCCGATCCCGCAGCAGGCGAAAGACGTGCGCCACGAGACCCGAGGCGGCGCCCTCGATGCCCGCGGTGCGCCCGGCCTGGGAAAGATCGGTGCAGGGAAAGCCGGCGGTGACCACCTCGATCCCTTCCGGCAACGCGTCGAGGGTCGCAACGTCCGCATGAAGCGGAACGCCGGCAAAGTGCTGCCGGAGAACCGCGGCCGCTTCGTTGCAGTTTTCCGAAAGCAGGGCCGTCTCGCCCCCGCGGCGGGCAAAGGGCAGCTCCAGACCGCCGATCCCGCTGAACAGCCCCGCTACGCGCACCCCGCATCCCCGCTCGCTTTGGTCGAGCGTAGCGCCCGAAGCAGGCCCGGCCAACGTTCGTTCCGGAGAGGGTCAGCTTTCGGTGAAAGCGTCGTCGCGGAGCATCAGGATGCGGTCGGTGAGGAAGCTCAGGATGCTCCGCTCGCCAGTGATCAACTCGACGTCGACCAGCATGCCCGGCACCAGCGGATAGCGCTGGCCGTCGCGCTCGAGGGCCGCGGTCTCGGTCTCGACGCGGACCGTGTAGGTGACCTCGCCGGTCCGCTCGTCGGTGGTCGAATCGGCGGCGATGTGGACGATCCGTCCCTCCAGGCGACCGTAGCGCAGATAGTCGAAGGCCATCACCTTGACGACGGCGTCCTGGCCGATGTGCAGCTTGCCGATGTCGCGCTGCTCGACCTTGGCCTCGACGACCAGGGGGCCGTCGGTCGGCACGACCGTCAGGAGCGCGCTGTGGGCGGCGAAGCTCTGCCCGGGCGTGTTGACCGCGAGATCCTTGACGATACCGGCCACCGGGGCACGCACGACCAGTTCGTCGACCGCCCCGGCCTGGCGGTGGAGCGCCTGTTCCAGGTTGAACGCCTCGGCGCGGGCCGCCGCCAATTCGTCGCGCAGGTCGCGCTCGCGATCGGCGACCAGCCGGGCGCGCGCGTCCTGCGCCTCGTCGCGGGCTGCTGCCGCCGCCCCCCGGGCGCTGCGGGCAACCTCGAGCTCCCCCTTCGCATCGGCCAATTCGCGCTCCAGACCAAGCTGCCGCAGTCGGGGATTGAGGCCGCGCTGGGTCAACTCGTCCATCGCCGCGACTTCTTCCTCGAGGATGGCGAGCGTGCGCTCCAGCCGTTCGACCTCGCGGCTCCCTTCCTCGACCTCCATCGCCCGGCGGCGTTCGGTGCTGGCGAGCTGGATGAGTTCGCGCTCGTGAGCGGCCTCGCGGGCATCGAGCAGGGCCGCCTGCTCGGCGACGAGTTCGGCGCGGGTGGCGGCGAGTGCTGCCGGCACGACGAAGCCCCGTTGCTCGAGTTCGGCTTCCAGCCGGGCAATCCGCGCCTGTTCGAGGTCCAGCCGGCCCTGCAGTTCGCGCAGCGCGCTCTGGTCGGCCTCGTCGTCGAGCCGGAGCAGGACGTCGCCCTGCCCGACGAAGGCGCCCTCGCGGATGGCCACGGCCGCGACCCGTCCGCCGCTTTGGTGGTTGACCACCTGCACCTGATCGGCGGGCTCCACCCGCCCCGTGGCGCGCACGACCTGCTCGACCTCCGCCCAGCCGGCCCAGACGAGGGCGCCGACCATCAGGCCCGTCAGCAGGAAGATGAGGCCGCGGGCGCCGAGGCCGGTACGGGTGTCGGCGAGGTTCTGGCAGCGCGGCAGGGCAGGACTGGCCATGACTTACTTCTCTGCGGGTCGGACGGGCATGCGGGCCAGGACGTCGGCGACGGTGCCGCTGTCGACGATGCGGCCACGGTCCATGCGGATGGCGCGGTCGGCGAGCGCCAGGAGTGCTGGGCGGTGGGTCACCATCACCACGGTCCGGCCGCGCACGATCGGCCGCAGGCGGGCGACGAGCTGCTGTTCGCTCGCCTGGTCGAGGGCGCTGGTCGCCTCGTCGAACACGAGCAGCCGCGGGTTGCGGACCAGCGCTCGGGCGAGGGCGAGCAGTTGCGCCTGACCGGCGGACAAATTGAAGCTGCCGTCGCCGAGCATGGTGGCATAACCGTTGGGCAGCGCCTCGATGACGTCGTGCAGGCCGGTGAACCGGGCGGCGGCGACGATCCGGTTGAAGTCGGGCTCGACCAGGCCGAGGCCGATGTTGTGGGCGACGCTGCCGCGGAACAGCTGCGTTTCCTGGGGCACGAAGCCCGCTTGCCGCACCAGGGCACCGGTCGGCAGGTGGCGCAGATCGAAGCCGTCGACCAGCA
>JBMCMJ010000095.1:0-9300 GCA_048615135.1 Pseudomonadota bacterium | reverse complement strand
ATCTGCGACGAAGGTCGACAAGTGCGGCAGCAAGCCGCCGACCGATCAGGGAGATCGTGGATGACGAAGACGCTGGTGCCGGCGCTCGCCGCCGGAATGATCGCCACCCTCGGCCTGCCCGCCGCAGCCCAGGTGGTCGAAGGGCCGAACGTCGAGTGGAACATCTCGACCTGGGGCAATCCGCGCGCGTTTACCGCCGGCATCGAGAAGGTGGCGGAGTTGGTGGGCGAACGCACCGAGGGCCGCTTCACCATCACCGTCCACTACGGCGAGGCCCTTTCGGCCGCGCGCGAGAACCTGGACGGCATCCAGATCGGTGCCTTTCAGGGGGCGATGTTCTGCAACTTCTACCATCCGGGCAAGAACCCGGCCTGGATGGTGCTGACCATGCCGTTCCTGCCGCTCGGCGACTGGGACGTCTCGGTGCGGGTGCGCGAGGCGTTGATGCAGCATCCCGCCCTGGAGGCCGACATGGAGCGCTGGGGGGCGATGCCGTATCTGTCGGCGCTCCTGCCGCAATACGAGTTCCTCGGCCGCGGCGAGCCGCCGGTCGAACTCGACGGCTGGGAGGGCCTGCGGGTGCGGGCGGGTGGCGGCCTCGGTGACGCCATGGCGACGCTCGGTGCCACCCTCACCACCGTGCCGGCGACCGAGGTCTATACCGGCATCGAGCGCGGCACGATGGATGCGGCGAGCTTCCCCTACACCTACAGCCACGCCGCCTACCAGATCCACACCATCACCGACTGGTTCACCTCGAACATGCAGCCGGGCACGACCGAGTGCGGCACGGTCCTCGCCAAGCGCGCCTGGGAGGCGCTGCCCGAGGCCTATCGCGAGCTGCTCATGGACGTGAAGGACGAAGCCTACGAGGCCCAGGTCCAGGCCTATATCGACATCGACGAGGTCAACCTGCCGATGTTCCGCGAGCGGCTGACCGAGATCGTCTACAGCGACGAGCAGCTGCGCGCGTTCCAGGAACGGGCCGGCCGGCCGGTCTGGGACAAGTGGGTCGCCGACAACCAGGACCGGTTCGACGCGCAAGGGCTGCTCGATTTCACCCTGGCCGAGATCGAAAAGGCCCAGGCGGCCGACTGAGCCCCGAGGTTACGGACGTGACACGGCCCCGCCGCCGCGGGTGGGGCCGTCATCTTGGCGGAGGCGCGCATGGTCGGATCGGCGACGGGACCGGTCTCCGGCGAGGGGGCCGACACAGGCCTCTTTGCCGCTCTCGACCGTTGGGTTTTCCGGATCGAGCGCCTGTTCGCGCTGATCGCGGCGCTGTCCATCTTCCTGCTGATGCTCTTGGGCGTCGCGCAGATTTTCGGCCGCAAGCTCTTCGACGCGCCGATCTTCGGCTATATCGACCTCGTCGAGCTGTCGATGGGCGTTTTCGCCTTTCTCGCCATCGCCTATTGCGAGCGGCTCGGCGGCCACGTCCGCATGGAATTGCTGGTCGGCCATCTGCGCGGGCGGGTGCTCTGGCTGTTCGAGTTCGTCAGCATCCTGGTGGCGCTCTGCGTGATCGGCGTGCTCGCCTATTACGGCTACACGCACGCGCTCCGGGCCTACGAATTCGGTGACAGCACGATCGACGCGCAATACCCGATGTGGCCCTCCAAGGCGCTGGTGCCGCTCGCCTTCGGCCTGTTGTGGATCCGGCTCTGGCTGCTCGCCTACGGCTATGGCCGCCTCCTGGTGAACCCGAAGCTGAAGCCCGTGGGCGTCCCAACCATCGCCGACATCGCTTCCCACGCCCAACGCGAAGCCGAAGAGGCGCACGCGCTGGACGAGAAGCCCATGGAGGGACGCCGATGACCGGGCTCGACAATTCCACCATCGGGCTGATCGGCGTCGGCGCACTCCTGGCGCTCGTGCTGATCGGCGTGCGGATCTACATCGCGGCGGCGCTGGTCGGGCTCCTCGGCCTCGTCTCGATCATCGGCTGGCAGGCGGGGGCGGGCATCGCCGGGACCATCCCGCACTCGAAATCGGTCAGCTATACCCTCTCGATCCTGCCGATGTTCATCCTCATCGGCTTTCTCGCCTTTCACGCCGGCATCACCCGCGCCGTGTTCGACGCCTCGAAGAAGTGGTTCGGCTGGCTGCCCGGCGGCCTCGCGGTTGCCTCGGTTTTCGCCACGGCCGGGTTCGCCGCCGTCTCCGGGGCCTCGACCGCGACGGCCGCCGTGTTCTCGCGCGTCGCCATCCCGGAGATGCTGAACGCCGGCTACAAGCGGCATCTGGCGGCCGGCGTGGTCGCGGCCGGCGGCACCCTCGCCACGCTCATTCCACCGAGCGCCATCCTCGTCATCTACGCCATCATCGTCGAGGTCTCGGTCGGCCAGTTGCTGCTGGCGGGCTTCATCCCCGGCATCGTCTCGGCGCTGGTCTATGCGGCCATCATCATCGTCTGGGCGCGGATCGATCCCGACGTCGGCCGGCCGATCAAGGGCTTCACCTGGCGCGAACGCTTCACCTCGGTGCCGGGAACCTTCCCCGTCATCGCCGTCATCGTGATCATTTTCAGCGCCATCTACCTCGGCTGGGCGACCCCGACCGAGGCGGGTGCGCTCGGCGCCTTCGTCGTGTTCGTCATGGCGATGGCGAAGGGCATGAAGCTCGGCAACCTGCACGAGGCGCTCCTGGAGACGGCCAAGCTCACCGTGATGATCTTCGCCCTCATCTGGGGCGTGCTCATCTTCGTGCGCTTTTTGGGCTTCTCCGGGCTGCCGGCGATGTTCACCGACTGGATCGTCGGCCTGCCCTATCCGCCGTGGGTGATCATGCTGTTCATCCTCGGCGCCTATGTCGTCCTCGGCATGTTCATGGACGCGATCGGCATGCTGCTCTTGACGCTGCCGATCGTCTTTCCCGCCGTGATGGCCCTGGGCTACGATCCGATCTGGTTCGGGATCATCGTCGTGAAGATGGCGGAGGTGTGCCTCGTGACGCCGCCCATCGGGCTCAACTGTTTCGTCGTCTCGGCGGTCAGACCGGATATCCCGGTGCAGACCGTGTTCCGCGGCATTTGGCCCTTCGTGCTGGCGGATTTCCTGACCGTGGGCCTGTTCCTGGCGTTTCCCGGCATCGTGACCTGGTTGCCGCAACAGATGCTGAGGTGATGGCGGAGCGACGCTTTCTCGTCCTGGTCGTCGCCCTCACCTGCACGCTGAACGCGGTCGCGCGGGGCTTCACCGACAGCTTCGGGCTGTTCCTGTTGCCGGTCGAGGCCGAGCTCGGCGTCACCCGCTCGACCATGACGGGCGTCTACTCGGTGTTCATGCTGACCCTCGGCCTCGCGGGGCCCGTGGCCGGGCACGTCTTCGACCGGCTCGGCAGCCGCCGCGCCTATCTGCTCGGGCTCCTCTCGCTCGCCCTCGGCTTCCAGCTCGCCGCCGGGGCCGAAAGCGTGGTGCGCTACTATCTCGGGGCCGGCGTCCTCACCGGCATCGGCGTCGCCGCCGCCGGCATGGTCCCGGCCACCGCCCTGTTGAGCCGCTGGTTCGAAGGGCGCCTCGGCACCGTGCTCGGCTTCGCCTACGCCTCGATGGGGGTGGGCGTGCTGGTGATGATGCCGGTCACCCAGCTCCTGCTCGATGCCTTCGGTTGGCGCGAGACCTACGCGCTGTTCGCCAAGGTGCTGCTGGTGGTCGCCCTCGGCGTGGTGGTGCTACCGATGACCCGGCTGGATCGGGGCTCGCTGCGCAAGCGAAAGCCGACCGGCGTCGGCGGAAAGGTCTGGACGCTGCCGCTGGCGCTCAGGACCGGCGCGTTTTGGGGACTGTTTGCCGTCTATTTCTTCACCGGCTACGCCGCCTACTCGATCCTCCCCCAGGCCCCGGCCTATCTGATCGAGCAGGGCTTCGACGCGCTGCTGGTGGCGAGCCTGATCGGCCTGATCGGCATCCTGAGCGTGGTCGGCATGGCGAGCATCGGCACGCTCGCCGACCGCTTCGGCCGAAGGTTCATGGTGACCATCTCCTACCTGTGCTCGCTGAGCGGCATCAGCGCGATCCTGGCCGTGGCGATCTGGCCGTCGTTCGTCCTGGTCTACGGATTCATCCTGTTCTTCGGCGTGGCCCAGGGGGCACGCGGCCCGATCATCACGGTGATGACGGCCCGGTTGTTCGAGGGGGGCGGGGTGGGCAGCATCTACGGCGCGATCACCATGGGCCTCGGCTTCGGCGCCGCGGTCGGCTCGCTGCTCTCGGGCGTGATGCACGACCTGACCGGCCACTATTTCTGGTCGTTCGGCCTTGCCTGGCTCGCCTCGTTCCTCGGCCTGCTACAGTTCTACGTCGTGCCCGCCCTGGCCGACCGGAAGCCCGCATGATCGTCGAGGAAGCGATTGCGCAGGCCGTGCCGGTTGGCGTCCTTCAGCCCCAGCGCGTCCTCGGCGATCAGCACGCGCTGCACGTTTTCGCTGCCCTCGCCGACGGTCAGCATGTCGATATAGGCCTGCAGCTTCCTGACCGGGTACTCGTCGGCGAGCGCGTAGCCGCCGAACACCTCGCGGGCGACGTCGACCGCGAGCCGGGCCGCCTGGGTGGCGAAGTACTTGCCGCGAGCCGCGACGCGCGTCGAGGGCTGGCCCGCATCCATCGTCCAGGCGGTGCGCCGCGCCATCAGTTGCGCCGCGTCCACGGCCACGGTCGCATCGGCGATCCGCCCCTGGATCAGCTGGTGCCGCGCGATCGGCCCGCCGCCGACCTCGCGCTCGCGGGCGAAGCGGAGGCTGGCGTCCAGCGCCGCGCGGGCGAGGCCGACCAGCCGGGCACTGACCGTGAGCCGACCGTATTCGAGCGCATTCATCGCGATCTTGAAACCCTGGCCTTCTTCGCCGAGCCGGTCCGCGACGGGCACCACGAAGTCGTCGAGGAACACCGCACAGGAGCAGAGGCAGCGGGAGAGCCCGCTCATCGGGATCGGATCGGCCCGGTAGCCCGAAAAGCGCTTCGGCTGGACGATGAAGGCCGAAATGCCGCGCACCCCGGCGGCGGGATCGGTGCGGGCGAACAGCACGCCCACGTCCGCCGCGTGGGCGAAGGTGATCCACATCTTGGAGCCGTTCAGCCGGTAGACATCGCCCTCGCGCACCGCGGTCGTGCGCATGGCGCCTGCCGGATCGGAGCCACCCCCGGCTTCGCTCAAGGCGAACATGCCGATCGCGCGCCCGGCGATCAGGTCCGGCACGAAGCGGCGGATCTGTTCGTCCGTGCCCCAGTTGTAGATGGTGAAGGGGCAGGTCATCGCCTGCATGTTCAGCGCGTAGCCGAACTCGGGTGCGAGCCGGCTCACTTCCTCGGCGATGACCGACACGGCCTGGAAACCGGCGGCACTCCCGCCCAGATCCTCGGGAAATGCGGCACCGAACAGCCCGGCCTCGCCGAGGGCCCGAATGATCGGATAGGGAAAGGCGGCCTCGGCCTCGAAGCCGGCGATGTGCGGGGCGATCTCGCGGTCGTGGAGGCGGGCGACAGTGGCGCGGAGGTCCGCGAGGTCCGCCGGTTCGTCGAAGTCCATCGCCCTCTCCCTGCCGCGTTCGTTGGCGGCAACGCAGCAGAGCGATCGGCTGCTTGCAAGGAGGCGCGTGCATGACCGACCACTCCCAGGTGGTCCACATCGACCAACTCCGGGCCTATGTCCCGCCCGGCCACGACAAGACGCGCAACGTGCGGCTCGTGGAGAAGGACTGGTGCGGCGCCTTCGAGATGGTGCTCGGTCGGCTCGAGCCCGGCGGGGTCGCGCACGCCCATGCCCACGACACCGAGCATCAGGCGATGTACGTGCTCGCCGGAACGTGCGACGTCGTCCTCGACGACGGCCCGCCCGTGGCCTGCGGTCCGGGCACCGTCGTGCGCATCCCGCCGAAGGTCCGCCACGAAGTGACCGTCACGGGCGATACGACCCTCGAACTGCTGATCGTCTACAGTCCGCCCCTGCCGAAGCGGGCGGACGTGTCTTTGGAGCGTTGACACGATGTCTCTTCCGGATGGCCTGCTCGAGCAGTTGCAGGCGGTGCTCGGCCCCGGCGGCCACCTCACCGACCCGCACGACACCGAGCCCTACTGCACCGGCTGGCGCGACGGCTGGAAGGGGACGACGCCGCTCGTCGCCCTGCCGGACACGACGGCGAAGGTGGCCGAAGTGGTCCGGCTCTGCCACACGGCGCGGGTGCCGATCGTCCCGCAGGGCGGCAATACGGGCCTCACCGGGGGCAGCCAGCCGCACGAGGACGGCCGCGAGATCGTGCTCTCGACCCGCCGGCTCGACCGCATCCGGGCGCTCGACCTCGACAACGACACCATGACCGTCGAGGCGGGCGTGGTGCTGCAGACCATCCAGGAGGAGGCCGCCCGGCACGGCCGGCTCTTTCCCCTGAGCCTCGCCGCCGAGGGCAGCTGCCAGATCGGCGGCAACCTTTCGACCAATGCCGGCGGCACCCAGGTGCTGCGCTACGGCAACGCCCGCGCCCTGGTGCTGGGCCTGGAGGTGGTGCTGGCCGACGGCCGGGTCTGGGACGGTCTGAGAGGCCTGCGCAAGGACAATACCGGCTACGACCTGAAGGACCTGTTCATCGGTGCGGAGGGCACGCTCGGCATCATCACCGCGGCCGTGCTCGAGCTCTTCCCGCTGCCGAGCGACGTACAGACAGCACTGGTCGCCGTCCCCTCGCCGGCGGCGGGCGTGAGCCTGCTCGGCCGGCTCAAGGCGGCGCTCGGCGACCAGGTGACCGCCTTCGAGCTGATGGCGCGGATCTGCTTCGACCTCGCTCTCGAGCTGATCGAGGGTGTGCAGGATCCGGTTCCCTGTCCGTCCCCCTGGTACGTGCTGCTGGAAGTCTCCGGGCAGGGCGAGCCCGGCACGCTGGTCGAGCCCTTGACCGAGGCACTCGGCGAGGCGGCGGAGGCGGGGCTCGTCACCGACGCCGTGCTCGCCAGTTCGGGTGAGCAGAGTGCCCGGCTGTGGCGGGTGCGCGAGGAGCAGGCCGAGGTCCAGAAGCGCGCGGGTGCGAGCATCAAGCACGACGTCTCGGTGCCCATCTCGCGCATTCCCACCTTCATCGAGGAGACGGACGCGGCGCTGGCCCGGGCCTATCCGGGCATCCGCATGGTCACCTTCGGGCATGTCGGCGACGGCAATCTGCACTACAATCCGCTGCAGCCTGTGGACTGGCAGCGCGATGCGTTCCAGGCCGAACTCGGGCGGATCAATCGGATCGTGCACGATCGGGTGGTGGCGCACGGGGGCTCGGTCAGCGCCGAGCACGGTCTCGGCCGGCTGCGCCGCGACGAGGCCGCGCACTACAAGTCGGACGTCGAGATGGATCTGATGCGCCGCATCAAGCAGGCGCTCGACCCGCTCGACCTGATGAACCCCGGCAAGGTGCTGCCGCCGCTCGGCTGAGGCTCAGCCTGCAGCGTCGGCGAGAAACGGGGCGAACTCCCGCAGCACCTCCCGGTAGATCGCCCGCTTGAAGGGAACGATGCCGGCCTCGAGTGCCGCCGTCGTCAGCCAGCGCCAGTCGCTGAACTCGCGGTGGTGGCGGGCGAGGTCGATGTCGTCGTCCGTCCCGAGGAAGCGCAGCGCCACCCATTTCTGCGCTTGGCCCTTGTAGCGCCCGCCCCACATGCGCCGCGCGAGGTCCGGCGGCAGGTCGTAGGCGAGCCACGCATCGCCCACCGCCAGCCGCTCGACGAGGTGCGGGCCAACCCCCGTTTCCTCCTCGAGTTCGCGGAGCGCCGCCGTCTCGACGGTTTCGCCCGGATCGATACCCCCTTGGGGCATCTGCCAAGCCGGCGCCGACTGGTCGCTCCGCTGGCCGCCGAAGACGAGCCCGCGGCGGTCGATCAGGACCACGCCGACATTCGGGCGATAGCCCGAAGGCACGGTCGAAAAGCGCTGGAGGACGCCGTCACTCACCCATCGCCTCCCCCAGTTCCAAGGGCCGCCATACGCGATAGCCGGCGGCGTCCAGTTGCTCGAGCCACCCCTGCAGTTGCGGGACGAGCCCCGGATAGAGTTCGACCACCACGACTGGTGGCGGCAGGTCGCGCGCCGCCTGCATCACCTCCCTAAGAGCCCGGGCGAAGCCCGTATAGTCCATCAGCGCGGCATCCAGGCTGCGCACGGCCAAGCCTTCGAAACCGCGCCGCGGCTCGAGCCGACGACCGTCGAGCACCACGCCCGCAGCCCCCGGATGACGCGCCAACAGCGCGTCCACGTCCGCTTCGCCCGGAGCTCGGAGGAGCACGTCGCGGCCGAGATCCCGCCACGCGCCGATATGCTCGCTCAACTCCGGATGGTCGACGGCGACGGTGAAGGCGATCTCGGCGGGCATGGCGCGGTGGGCGATCTCGGCGAGCGCAGGGTTCCACGCCAAACCGCCGAGCGCCAGGACTAGGCCGGGCACGGGTGCCGGAACCGGCTCGTCCGGCGGTGGGGATGCCTCCTCGCCGGCCGGCGCTTGCGCGGTTTCCGTAACCGTCTCCACCGGTTCGTCCGGCGCCGGGCGTGTCTCCTCGGGTGCCGGACGCTCGGGCAACGCCACCGTGACCGGCGGGGACGGCGCCGGCGGGATGTCCCGCTCCAGCACCGCGAGCCATCCGGCAGCCGCAGCGACGAGTGCGAGGATGACGGCCGCCCCGGCCAGTACCGGGGGCCGGCGCACGACCTCCACCGGCTGCCCGCTGCCCTCCTCCGGGTTGGTGCGCGCCATCGTGGGCGGTCGGCGCTCCGCTAGTTGCTCGCCGGCAGCGCCGCCTGGTTGAACATCGACACACCGCGCAGGAGGTCGATGGCACGGGCCAACTGATAGTCGATCTCGGCCAGATCGGTGCGTTCTTCGGCCTCGCCGTTGCCCTGATCGTTGTCGAGCCGGCCGCGCAGGTCGGCTTCGCGCCGTGCCGCGCCGTTGTCCTCGACGGCCAGGGTAGCCTGCTTGACCTCGATGCCCGGCACGATGCCGGTCGCCTGGATCGAGGTGCCGGCCGGGGTGTAGTAGCGCGCCGTCGTGAGCCGGATCGCGCCCTGGCCGGAGATCGGCATGATGGTCTGGACCGAGCCCTTGCCGAACGACTGGGTGCCCATGACGATCGCCCGCCGGTGATCCTGCAAGGCGCCAGCCACGATCTCCGACGCCGACGCGGAACCGCCGTTGATCAGCACCACCATCGGCAGGCCGTCGAGCACGTCGCCCGCACGCGCGTTGAAGCGCTGGACGTCCTCCGAATCCCGACCGCGGGTCGAGACGATCTCGCCGCGGTCGAGGAACAGGTCGGTGACGCTGATCGCCTG
>JBMCMJ010000094.1:0-9311 GCA_048615135.1 Pseudomonadota bacterium | reverse complement strand
CTACTTGTACTTCGCGGCGAGGGCTTCGGCGCCGCGGGCGAGGATGCCGATGTCGGCGCCGACGGCGGCGATGGTGCAGCCGAGGTCGAGGTAGCGGCGGGCTTGGGTTTCGTCGGCGGTGAGGAAGCCGGCGGCCTTGCCGGTGGCGACGATGCGGTTGAAGCCGTCTTCGATGGCGGCCTGGACTTCGGGGTGGCCGGGGTTGCCGAGGTGGCCGAGGTCGGCGGAGAGGTCGCTCGGGCCGATGAAGAGGCCGTCGACGCCGTCGACCGCGGCGATGTCCTCGATGTAGGCGAGGGCCTGGCGGCTTTCGATCTGGACGATGACGCAGATTTCGCGGTCGGCGTGGTCGAAGTAGTCGGTGATGCGGCCGAAGCGCGAGGCGCGCGAGAGGGTGGCGACGCCGCGCACGCCCTTGGGCGGGTAGCGGGTGGCGGCGACGGCGCGGGCGGCCTCGTCGGCGTCCTGGACGTAGGGGACGAGGAAGCTCTGGGTGCCGATGTCGAGGTAGCGCTTGATCGTGACGGTGTCGTTCCAGGGGACGCGGACGACGGGGTGGGCGGTGCCGCCGACCGTGGCGTGCAGCTGGGAGAGGACCATCGGCACTTCGTTGGCGCTGTGCTCGGTGTCGAGCAGCAGCCAGTCGAAGCCGGCGCCGGCGATGACCTCGACCGTGACGTGGCTGGCGAGGCTGCTCCAGAGGCCGATCTGGACCTTGCCGGCCTCGAGGTTGCGCTTGAAGGGGTTGAGCGGCAGGTCCGCCACGGCTGGTCTCCCTGATCGTCGTGGTGATCGTTGTCGGGCGGAGCATAGGCGGGGCGGCGGTGGTCCGGCAACGCGGGCCGGCCGTGGCGTCCGCCGTTCGGCGGGGCTAGGCTCTGCCCAACGAGAAGCGAGGGAGGTGGTGATGCGGTTGTTCGATCTGTCCGGCCGGACGGCGTTGGTGACGGGCTCGTCGCGGGGGCTGGGTTTCGCGATTGCCCGGGGGTTGGCCGAGGCGGGGGCGGATCTCGTGCTGAACGGGGTCGATCGCGAGCGGCTGGGCCTCGCGGCCGACGCGCTGCGCGCCGAGGGCTTCGCGGTGCGCGAGCTGCCGTTCGACGTGACGGACGAGGCGGCGGTCGAGGCGGCGTTCGCCGAGCTGGATGCGGCGGGGGTGGCGGTCGACATTCTGGTGAACAACGCGGGCATCCAGCACCGCCGGCCGATGACCGAGATGGCCTTTGCCGACTGGCAGCGGGTGATCGACACCAACCTTTCGAGCGCGTTTCTGGTCGGGCGCACGGCGGCGCGGCGGATGCTGCCGCGCGGGCGCGGCAAGATCGTCAACATCGGCTCGCTGACGAGCCAGGTGGCGCGGGCGACGATTGCGCCCTACACGGCGGCCAAGGGCGGTATCAAGTTGCTGACCCAGGCGATGGCCGCGGAGTGGGCGGCCGCGGGCATCCAGGCCAACGCGATCGGGCCGGGCTTCATGATCACCGACATGAACGAGGCGCTGGTCAACGACCGGGCGTTCGACGAGTGGGTGCGCAGGCGCACCCCGGCGGGCCGTTGGGGCAAGCCCGAGGAACTGGTGGGCGCGGCGATCTTCCTCGCGTCGTCCGCTTCGGACTACGTCAACGGCCAGATCCTCTACGTCGACGGGGGCTTCCTTGCGGTGATGTGAGGGGTCAGCCGCCCTCGGCCGTGGGCTCGTCGAGGGTGCAGAGCGGCTGGCGGATGTCGTTGCGGACCGCGCGCGAGGTGAGGATGCGGCAGGTGTCGTAGCCCGCCTCGGCGTAGACCGCCTCCAGCCGGCGCAGCGTGGCCGTGTCCAGTTCCGGCTCGCGGGCGAGGATCCAGGCGTAGTCCCTGGAGGGATGCGCCACGACCGACCAGCGGTAGTCCTCGTCGAGGGCGATGATCACGTAGTCGCCGCTGGCGAGCCACAAGGGGAAGCCGAACAGCTCGACGAAGGTCACCTCCAGGTGGCCGACGTCCGGCTCGCCGACGAAGCGCGCCACGCCGCGTGCCTCGTCGACGGTGCCGTCGGCGGTGCGGCAGCTGTTGGCGACGGTGACGCGGTTCGGCTCGTCGGCGAGTTCGTAGTCGGCGCGGGTGTCGTAGACGCATTGCTGCTGGAACGAGACCGGGATCGCCGCGACTTCGTGCCAAGTGCCGAGATAGCGCGTCACGTCGAAGCCGGTGACGGGGCGGAGGTCCTGGGCGGCGGCACTCGCTGCCAGGACCGTCAGGGCGAGGGCAAGGAGCTGTTTCATCGGTTGCGGCGCACCTTGTCGGCCATCACGCAGAGCAGTTCGAACATGAGGTTGACCCCGACCCAGGCGGTGTTGCCGGTCTGATCGAAGGGCGGGCTGACCTCGACCAGATCGCAGCCGATCACGTCCACGCCCAAGAGGCCGCGCACCATGGCCTGGGCCTCGTGGACGAAGATGCCGCCGACCTCGGGCGTGCCGGTGCCGGGGGCCTGGCTCGGATCGATCGCGTCGATGTCGAAGCTGATATAGGTGGGCCCCTCGCCGACCACGCGGCGGGCCTCCTCGATCACGCCCCGGACGCCCAGCTCGCGGACCTCCTCGATCATGATCATGCGCACGCCGTGGGCCTCGCCGAAGGCGATGTCGCTCATGTCGATCGAGGTGCCGCGCAGGCCGATCTGGACGACGCGCCGCGGGTCGAGCAGGCCCTCCTCGATGGCCCGGCGAAACGGCGTGCCGTGGCTGTCGAAGCCGCCGAAATAGGGCGGGTACAGGTCGGAGTGGGCATCGAAGTGGATCATGCCGACGGGGCCGCTTTGGCCGACGAGGCCGCGCAGGATCGGCAGGCTGACGAAGTGGTCGCCGCCGGCGGTGAGTGGGAGAATGCCCTTGGCGCGGACCTGCTCGTAGAAGCCCGTGACCCGCTCGGCGGTGCTTTCCATGCTGACCGGGTTGACCGGGGCATCGCCCAGATCGGCGCAGCGGGCGAGGTGGAACGGGGCGACGCGGGTCGCCTGGTTGACGAGGCGGATCATCGTCGAGAGGTCGCGCAGCTGGCGCGGCCCGTGGCGGGTGCCGGGCCGGTTGGAGGTGGCCGTGTCGAACGGCACCCCGATCAGGCCGATCTCGACCGCGTCGGCCGCCTCGAGCGGCACCGGCTTCAGCCGCATGAAGCTCGCGATGCCGGCGAAGCGCGGCAGCACGTTGCCCGGAACCGGCAAATAGTCGGGGTCGATCGCGTCCATGGGCTCACTCTTGTCGAACGGAACGTGGGCTCGGGTTGGTCGACGGCGCGACGCGGCCTACATGCAGCCCCGAACGCCGGTCGAAAGCGGGAGGAACGGGGTGCGGGTTCTGGCTAGGCTGTTTTTGGGGCTCGCCGTCCTCGGTGCGGGCGCCGCCCTCTGGGCGGGGTGGCGCGGCGCGCCCCTTTTGGGCGAACTCTGGTTCGAACTTCATCCATTCAGCTTGAACCTGACGCAGGCCATCGTCCAGCGCTACCTCCATCCGGACCTCTGGGACCGCGTCCTCCTGCCGCTGTTGTTCCAGCCGACGGCGCTGGTGGCGGGCGTGGCGGCGCTCGGGTTCGCCGCGCTCGCCTGGCTGCTCCGCCGCCGCCTTCAATAGCCGATGGCGAGGCCGTCCTTGCGCGGGTCGGTGCCGCCGATCAGGACGCCGTTCGCCCGGTCGATCAGGATCGCCTGCCCCCCGCCGAGCGGCCCCGCCGCCGTCTCCACCCGGTGCCCGCGGCGTTCCAGTTCGGCGACGACGCCGGCCGGCACGGTGGTCTCGATCTGCAGCGCGTCCGGATAGGCGAAGGTGCGCGGCAGCTCGAGCGCGGCTTGCGGGTCGAGGCCGTCCTGGACGATCGCCTTCAGCACCTGCACCTGGCCGACGCACTGGTAGTCGCCGCCCATCACCCCGAACGACAGCCAGGGCCGGCCGTCCTTGTAGGCGAGGGCGGGGATGATGGTGTGCATCGGCCGCTTGTGCGGGGCGAGGCGGTTGGGGTGGCCCGCCTGCAGGCGGAAGGCGCGGCCGCGGTTGTGGAACAGCACGCCCGTGGTCGGGCAGACCAGCGTCGAGCCGAAGCTGTCGTAGATGGAATTGATGAACGAGACGGCCGTCCCCCGGTCGTCGACCACGGTCAGATAGACCGTGTCCTTGTGCGGCGGCAGCAGACGGTCGGGCAGGGCCGGCATCGCCCGGTCCATCGCCACGTGGGTGCGCAGCCGCCGGGCGAGGGCCGGATCGAGCAGGTCGAGTTCGGCCGGGCCGGCGATGCGCGGGTCGGCGACCACGAGGTCGCGCTCGCGATAGGCGAGCCGGGTGACCTCGGCCAACAGGTGCGGCCAGTCGGCCTCGTCGACGGCGACGCGATCGTCCGCCAGCATCTCGAGCATCAACAGCGCCACGATGCCCTGGCCGTTGGGCGGGCATTCGAACACCTCGAGGCCGTGCCAGGTGGTCGAGATGGGCTTGACCCACTCGGCCTCGGCGGCGGCGAAGTCGTCGGCCGTGTGCACCCCGCCGAGGGCCCGCAGCCGCGCGACCATCGCCGCCGCAAGCGGGCCCTGGTAGAACGCCTTGACCCCGTCCCTGGCGAGCGTTTCCAGGGTGTTGGCGAGCTGCGGGAAGGCGTGGCGCTCGCCGACGGCGGGGGCATGGCCGTCCTTCAGATAGACGGCGGCCGTGTCCGGCTGCGCGCGCAGGGCGTCGGCGTTGCGTTCCCAGTCCCAGGCCACCCGCGGCAGGACCGGCACGCCCTCGCGGGCCGCCCGGATCGCCGGCTGCAGCAGCTCGCCGAGGCCGCGGCTGCCATAGGCCTCGAGCAGGGCCGCCCAGCCGGCCACGCCGGTCGGCACGGTCACCGCATGGGCGGATGCCTTGGGGATCGCCGCGTGGCCTTGGGCCAGGAGTGCTTCCGGATCGGCCGCGGCCGGGGCGCAGCCGGACGCATTCAGCGCCACCGGCGCGCCGCCCTCGGGGGCGACCAGCGCGAACAGATCGCCGCCGATGCCGGTCATCGCCGGCTCGACCACCGCGAGCATGCCCGCCGCCGCCACCGCCGCATCGACCGCGTTGCCGCCCGAGCGCAGCACGTCGAGGGCGGTGAGCGACGCGAACTGGTGCGACGTTGCGACCATTCCGCGCTCCCCCAGAGCCGGGGAGCGTCCGCTACGCTGGAAGGCAAACTCGCTCATCGACGCGTCCTGCTGCTGCGGCGGTTCGGCCCCGCCTGGAAAAAACGAGGGCGATACGCGGCAGCACGCCCGGGTTCAAGTCCTCGCGCGAAGGGGCCGTAGCGCGTTTGGTGGGACGGCGGGGCATTCGGGGTGCGACACAAGTCGGCCTGTGAAGCGCCGTGGAGCGATGCGAAGGGAAAGGGGTCGGCCCGCCTTTCGGTTGGGTCGGGTGCTCGAGCAGGGAGGGGGAGGTCAGCGAAATGGGCCGCCGGATCGAAGTCACCGAGCTCGTGCTCCGGGACGCGCACCAGAGCCTGCTCGCGACGCGCATGGCGATGGAGGACATGGTCCCGGTCTGCGAGGACCTGGACAATGCCGGCTACTGGTCGCTCGAATGCTGGGGCGGTGCGACCTACGACGCCTGCATCCGCTATTTGAACGAGGACCCGTGGGAGCGGCTGCGCACGTTCCGCCGGCTGATGCCGAAGACGCGGCTGCAGATGCTGTTGCGCGGGCAGAACCTGCTCGGCTACCGCCACTACGAGGATGGGGTGGTCGAGCGCTTCTGCGACAAGGCCGCCGAGAACGGCATGGACGTCTTTCGCATCTTCGATGCGCTCAACGACCTGCGCAATCTCGAGACCGCCATCGCCGCCGTCCGCCGCACCGGCAAGCACGCGCAGGGCACCATCTGCTACACGGTGTCGCCGGTGCACACGATCGACGCGTTCGTCGAGATGGCGCAGCAGCTCAAGGACATGGGCGTCGATTCGATCTGCATCAAGGACATGGCGGCGCTGTTGAAGCCGCAGCCGGCGAGCGATCTGGTCGGGGGCATCAAGGAGAAGTGCGGCGCGGACACGCTGGTCCACGTCCATTGCCACGCCACGACCGGGGTGACGCTCGTCTCCTACATGAAGGCGATCGAAGCGGGTGCCGACATCGTCGACACCTCGGTCAGCTCGCTGTCGCTCGGCTCCGGGCACAACCCGACCGAGGCGCTGGTCGAGATGCTGGAGGGCACCGGCTACGAAACCGGCCTCGACCTCGAGCGGATCAAGCCGGTGAGCGACCATTTCGCCAAGGTGCGCACCCGCTACCGCCACTTCATGAGCGAGTTCACGGGCGTCGACACCGAGATCTTCAAGAGCCAGATCCCGGGCGGCATGATCTCCAACATGGAGAGCCAGCTGAAGGCGCAGGGTGCGGGCGACCGGCTGCACGAAGTGCTGGAGGAGGTGCCGCGGGTGCGCGCCGACTGCGGTTTTCCGCCCCTGGTCACGCCCTCCAGCCAGATCGTCGGCACGCAGGCGGTCTTCAACGTGATCATGGGCAAGTACAAGACCATGACCAGCGAGTTCGCCGATCTGATGCTCGGCTACTACGGCAGCACGCTCGGCGAGAAGGAGCCCGAGGTGCTGGCGCTCGCCGAGGCGCGGCAGAAGAAGCCGCCCATCACCGGCCGGCCGGCCGATCTTTTGGAGCCGGAGTGGGAGCAGCTGCGGGCCGATGCGACGGCGCTGAAGGGCTGCAACGGCAGCGACGAGGACGTCCTCACCTTCGCCCAGTTTCCGCAGGTGGGGGCGAAGTTCTTCGAGAACCGGGACGCCGGGCCGAAAAGTCTCGCCAAGGATCCCGAAGCTTCGCCACCTGCCGCGGCACCCGCGCCGGCCGCCGCCGCCGGCGCCCCCGAAGCGGCCAAGGGCACGGTCACCTACGTGGTGACGCTCCACGGCAAGGAACACGAGGTCAAGGTTTCTCCGGCAGCCTGAGGCCGCCGGCGCCGATCGACGGGAAGGAACGCTCGATGTCCGACAATGCCAAGCCGGCCGGGCCGGCGAGCATCGAGGAGAAGATCGCCGCGCTCGCCGAGAACCGCGCTCGCCTCGAAGCGGGCGGCGGCCAGGCGCAGATCGACAAGCAGCACGAAGCGGGCAAGCTCACGGCGCGCGAGCGCATCGAGCGGCTGGTCGATGCGGGCAGCTTTCAGGAGATCGGGCTGTTCGCCCGGCACCGGGCCACCTCCTTCGGCATGGCCGACAAGGAGTTGCCGGCGGACGGCGTGGTGACCGGCTGCGCCCGGCTGGATGGCCGGGTGGTCCATCTCGCCAGCCAGGACTTCACCGTCTCCGGCGGTGCCGCGGGCGAGGTGCACAGCCTCAAGGTCGCGGAGATGCTGGAGCTGTCGCTCAAGACCGGCTCGCCCTTCGTCTTCATCAACGATTCCGGCGGGGCGCGCGTCCAAGAAGGCATCGACAGCCTGTCCGGCTACGGCAAGGTCTTCTACAACAACGTCATGCTGTCGGGCTCGGTGCCCCAGATCTCGCTGATCTGCGGGCCGTGCGCGGGCGGTGCCGCGTACAGTCCGGCACTGACCGACTTCATCATCCAGACCCGTGCGGCACAGATGTTCATCACCGGCCCGCAGGTGATCCGCCAGGTCACGGGCGAGGCGGTGACGGCCGAAGCGCTCGGCGGCCCCGACGCGCAGATGAACCGCTCGGGGGTCGTCCATCTGGTCGCCGAGGACGACGAGGATGCCCTCTATCAGTGCCGCCGGCTGTTGAGCTTCCTGCCGTCGAACAATCTCGAGGATCCGCCACACCTGCCGTTCGACGAGCCGATCGAGGCCGATCCGGAGCTGAACGGGATCGTGCCCGCCGACATCAAGGCCGGCTACGACGTGCGCGAGGTCGTCGCGCGCTGCGTCGACGACGGGGACTTCATGGAGATCCAGGCGGGCTTCGCCGCCAACCTCGTCGTCGGCTTCGCCCGCATCCAGGGCCGCTCGATCGGCGTGGTCGCCAACCAGCCCTGCGTGCAGGCCGGCGCCCTCGACATCGACGCCTCGGACAAGGCGGCGCGGTTCATCCGCTTCTGCAACGCCTTCAACATCCCGCTCGTCACCTTCGTCGACGTCCCGGGCTTCCTGCCGGGCGTCGCGCAGGAATATGGCGGGATCATCCGCCACGGCGCCAAGATGCTGTTCGCCTGGTCCGCGACCACGGTACCGAAGCTGACCGTGATCCTGCGCAAGGCCTATGGCGGCGCCTATCTCGCCATGTGCGGCAAGGATTTGGGCGCCGACCGCGTGGTGGCTTGGCCCTCGGCCGAGATCGCGGTGATGGGTGCCGAGGGGGCGGCCGAGATCGTCTTCCGCAAAACCATCGCCGAGGCCGAGGACAAGCCGGCCAAGCGCGCGGAGATGATCCAGCGCTATCGCGAGGCGTTCTCCACCCCCTATGTCGCCGCGGGGCGCCGTCTGGTCGACGACATCATCGAGCCGGCGGAGACGCGGCGCTATCTGGCCGCGGCGCTGGAGAGCCTCTGCTCCAAGCGCGAGGTGCGTCCGCCCAAGAAGCACGGGCTGATCCCGCTATGACGACCGGCAGGCGCGAGCCGGGCCTCGAGGAGGTGCTGGCGGCGGTCGAGGGCTTGCGCTTCGAGCTGCAGGCCGTGCGCGCGGACCTCGCCGCGTTGCAGGCCCGCCTCGAGGTGCTGGAGGCGCACGACGCGAGCGCCGAACTCGATCCCGAGACGGTGGTCATGCTCGCCGCGGCGGTGACCTCCTATCTCGGCAAGCGGGTGCGGATCCGCGCCGCGCGGCTGGTCTCGACCGGGCCGGACGAGGCCGGCACCTGGGCCCGTCACGGTCGCGCGGCCATCCAGACCTCGCATCAGCTGCAACGGGGGCATTGAGGTGCCCGCCGGCCGAGTTCGCAAGGAGTTCCGGGTTTGAAACTGCGCATCGAGATCGACGGCAAGACCTACGACCTCGACGTCGAGGTCCTGGAGGAAGACCGCCCGCAGCGCCGGTCCGGCTATCTGCCGCCGCATGCGCCGCCGATGACGGTGCGCTCGGCGGCGGCTCCCGCCGCACCGCAGGCGGGCGCGGCGCCGGAGGGCGCGGTCGACGAGGAAAAGGTGTGCCGCAGCCCGCTCGCGGGCGTCGTCAATCGCATCGCCGTGCAGCCCGGCCAGGAGCTGAAGCAGGACGACCTGATCATGGTCCTGGAAGCCATGAAGATGGAGACCAACATCACGGCGGCCCATCCGGGCACCGTGAAGGCGCTGCGCGTGGCCCAGGGCGACGGCGTGACGGTCGGCCAGATCCTCATGGACTACGAGTAGGCGGACCGCCGTT
>JBMCMJ010000093.1:0-9343 GCA_048615135.1 Pseudomonadota bacterium | reverse complement strand
TGGCGGAGGGAGAGGGATTCGAACCCTCGGTACCCTTGCGGGTACACCGGTTTTCGAGACCGGCCCGTTCAACCACTCCGGCATCCCTCCAGGAGCCGCGGTGTCCTAGCGGATGGCGCAGGGCTGCGCAACCGCCCTTCGCTCAACCCTCGACCACGCCCGCGGTCTCGACCACCGCATGGAACAGCACGTTGGCGCCGGCCGCGGCCCAGTCCTTGGTGATCTCCTCGGCCTCGTTGTGCGACAGCCCGCCGACGCAGGGGCACATGACCATGGCGGTCGGCACCACCCGGTTGACGAAGCAGGCATCGTGCCCGGCCCCCGAAACGATGTTCCTGTGGCTGTAGCCGAGCTTCTCGGCCGCGCGCCGGACGGCCGCCACGCAGTCCGGATCGAAGGTGACCGGGTCGAACGCGCCGACGTTCTCGAACGCGATCTCCAGACCCAGCTCGCGGGCGAGCTTCTCCGCCTCGACGTGCAGGGCCGCGACCATCGCCTCCAGCGTCGCCTTGTCCGGGTGGCGGAAGTCGACGCCCATCACCGCCTTGCCGGGGATGATGTTGATCGAGTTGGGATGGAGGGTACAGAGACCGACCGCACCCACCGCGAAGGGCGGGTAGCGGAGCGCGATGTCCTGGACCCGATCGGTGATCCGGGCCGCACCCAGGCCGGCGTTGATGCGGTTCTTCATCGGCGTCGAGCCCGTATGGCTCTCGCGGCCGGTGAGCGTGATCTGTGTCCAGCGCAGGCCCTGGCCGTGGGTGACCACGCCGATCTCGACGCCTTCCTCCTCGAGGATCGGGCCCTGCTCGATGTGCAGTTCGAAGAACGCCTGCATCGGCCGACCGGTTGCCGGCAGCTCGCCCTTGTAGCCGATTCGCGCGAGGGCATCGCCGAAGCGCTCGCCCGCCGCATCCCGCCGGTCGTAGGCCCAATCGAGGTCGTAGGTGCCGGCGAACACGGCCGAGGCCAGCATCGACGGCTGGAAGCGCGAGCCCTCCTCGTTGGTCCAGTTGACCACTTCGATCGGGTGACGGGTGGTGATGCCGAGGTCGTTCAGGGTCCGCACCACCTCCAGCGCGCCCAGCACGCCGAGCACGCCGTCGTACTTGCCACCGGTCGGCTGGGTGTCGAGGTGCGAGCCCATCACCACCGGCGGCAGGCTCGGATCGGCCCCCGGACGGCGGGCGAACATGGTGCCCATCGCATCGACCTCGACGGTCATGCCGGCGGCCTCGCACCAGCGCTGGAACAGGTCACGACCCTGCCGGTCCTCGTCGGTCAGGGTCTGGCGGTTGTTGCCCCCCGCCACGCCCGGGCCGATCTCGGCCATGGTCATCAACGACTCCCAAAGACGCTCGGCGTCCAGGCGGAGATTGGCGGTCAGCTGCATCGGTGGGCTCAGTCCAGCTTCTTCAGTACGTCGGCCAGCGTGCCGATCAGTTCGTCGATGTGGCTCTTCTCGGCGATCAGGGGCGGCGAGAGGGCGATGATGTCGCCGGTGGTGCGGATCATCACGCCCCGCTCGAAGCAGTCGAGGAACGCCTTGAACGCCCGCTTGGTCGGCTCGCCCGGGATCGGCTCGAGTTCGATGGCGCCGATCAGGCCGAGGTTGCGGATATCGATGACGTGGGGCAGCCCCTTCAGGCCGTGCACCGCGTCCTCCCAGTAGCCGGCGAGTTCGGAGGCGCGCGTGAGCAGTCCTTCCTCCTCGTAGGTGTCGAGGGTCGCGAGTGCCGTCGCGCACGCGATCGGGTTGCCCGAATAGGTGTAGCCGTGGAACAGCTCGATCAGGTGCTCGGGCCCGGTCATGAAGGCATCGTGGATGAAGTCGCGCACGAACACCGCCCCCATCGGGATGACGCCGTTGGTCAGCCCCTTGGCGGTCACCACGATGTCCGGCGTGATGCCGAAATAGTCCATGGCAAAAGGCGTGCCCAAGCGGCCGTAGCCGGTGATCACCTCGTCGAAGATCAACAGGATGCCGTGGCGGTCGCAGATCTCGCGCAGCCGCTGCAGATAGCCCTTGGGCGGGACCAGCACGCCCGTGGAGCACGCCACCGGCTCGACGATGACGGCGGCGACGGTCGAGGGGTCGTGCAGCTTCAGGACGCGCTCGAGGTCGTCGGCGAGTTCCGCCCCGTGCTCGGGCAGGCCACGACTGAAGGCGTTCTGGTCGGGCAGGTGGGTGTCGCGCAGGTGGTCGACGCCCGTCAGCAGCGTGCCGAAGAACTTCCGGTTGTTGACGATGCCGCCGACCGAGATGCCGCCGAAATTGACGCCGTGATAGCCGCGCTCGCGGCCGATCAGGCGGAAGCGCCCGCCCTCGCCGCGCATCTTGTGATAGGCGAGCGCCAGCTTGAGGGCCGTGTCGACCGATTCGGAGCCGGAGTTGGTGAAGAAGACATGGTCGAGGCCGTCCGGCGTCAGCTGGACCAGCCGGCTCGCCAGCTCGAAGGCCTTGGGGTGGCCCATCTGGAAGGCCGGGGCGTAGTCCAGCTCGGCGGCCTGCTCCTGGATGGCCTGTGTGATCCGCGGGCGGCAGTGGCCGGCATTGACGCACCAGAGCCCGGCGGTGCCGTCCAGGATCTTGCGCCCGTCGGCGGCGGTGTAGTGCATGTTCTCGGCGGCCACCAACAGGCGGGGCGCCTTCTTGAACTGCCGGTTGGCGGTAAAGGGCATCCAGAACGCCGAAAGATCGTTCGGCAGCGGCTTCGGCTCGAGCATCGCACGGTCTCCCTTACATGGCCGCGAGGCTAGCAGCCTTCGTTGCGGGATACCATCGCGGGGGATGCAGGGCGGCTGCCGATCGAAGGTGGGGCAAGCTCCGGCGGCCCGGCGCCCGGCTCAGGTGCGGTGGTGGAGGCGTTTGTCGAGCCAGAGGAGGGCGAGGCTCACCGCCGTGGCGAAGGTGAAGAGGAGGACGGCGAGCGCCAGGATGGTCAACACGTCGTTGCGCTCCATCGCCTTCAACAACAGAAAGCCGAGACCGCGCTGCGAGGCGAACAGCTCGCCGATCAGCACGCCGAGCATGGTGAGTGCGAAGCCGATGCGAAAGCCGGTGACGATTTCGGGCACGGTCGCCGGCACCAGGACGCGGGTTGCCGTCTGCCAGGGGCCGAGGCGCATGGCGCGGGCCGAGCGGAGATAGACCGGCCGCACGTTGCGCACCGCGTTCATGGCGAAGATCGTGACCGGGATGATGCCGTGCAGCGCGCCGAAGGCGATCTTGGCCTCGATGCCGAGCCCGAACAGCAGCAGGACGACGGGGTAGAGGGTGATCTTGGGCAGCGAGTAGAGGGCGACCAGGATGGGCTCCGCCACCTCGCCCGACAGTCGGTGGCCGCCCAGCGCCGTGCCGACCACCAGCCCGCCGAACAGCGAGATGACCAGGGCCCAGAGCAGCGCCGAGGTGGTCTCGGCGACGTGCGGCCAGAAGGTGGGACTGGCGAGGAGGTCGCCCAGATGAGCGAGGGTGGGCAAGGGGGCCGTCACCGCGACGTCGCCCGCAAGGAGGTGCAGGCCCTGCCAGATCAGGAGCAGGGCCAGGACGAGCACGGTGCCGTCGACCAGCCGGCGGCGGCCGGGGCCGGGTGCTGCAGCGGCGAGGGCGGTATCGCTCATGGCTCAGCGTCCCCCGCGCCGGGCGTGCAGCCGCTGCTCGATGCCGTGCAGGCCGAGGTTCACGGCCGTCACCAGGAGGATCAGGAACAGCATCAGCCCGTACATCGTCCGGTTATCGAAGTTGTTGTAGGCGAAGGCGATTTCGTGGCCCATGCCGTGCCCCGAGAGGATGAACTCGCCCGCCACGACGCCGATGAAGGCGTAGGCCACCGCCAGCTTGAGACCGGTGAAGAGATAGGGCGCCGCCGCGGGGAGGGTGATGAGAAAGACCTCCTGCAGCCGGCCGAGGCGCTGGACACGGGCGGTGCGGAAGAGCACCCGCGGCACCCGGTCGAAGCCGTTCAGCGTGTTCACGATCACCGCGACGATGGCGAAGAGAAAGCCGATCATGATCAGCGGCCACGCATTCAGGCCGAAGATGACGATGAACAGCGGATAGAAGATGAACACCGGCACGGCGTAGTAGCTCGCCAGGATCGGCTCCAGGGCGCGGCGCAGCCGGGGCAGGCGGTGGAGGATAACGCCGACGACGAAGCCCGCCGCCACGGACAGCACGAGGGCTGCCACGACGTTGCGCAGCGTGAAGAGGATGTCGTCGGTGAGCGTGCCGCGGCCCAGCACGTCGACCATGCCGGCGACCATGCCGCTCGGCGGGATGACGGCGAACGGATCGATCAGCCCGATGCGGCAGGCCCATTCCAGGGCGCCGACGGCAAGGGTGACGACCAGCAGGCGCACCCAGCCGGCGCGGGTCACGACCGGCCCCGGATCGCCTTCATCGACTCCTCGCGGAGCAGGCTCCAAAGGCGGCTGGTGATGCGGCCGAAGGCCTCGTCGGCGACGATCCGGCTGTCGCGGTCGCGCGGCCAGCCGGTCTCGACGATGTCGATGAAGCGGCCGGGCCGGGCACTCATCACGCCCACCCGGTCGGACAGCATGGCCGCCTCGTCGAGGGCGTGGGTGATCAGCACGACGGTGGTCCCGGTCTCGCGCCAGATCCTGAGCACCTCGTCGCCCATCAGCAGGCGGGTCTGCTGGTCGAGGGCGCCGAACGGCTCGTCGAGCAGGAGCAGGCGCGGGCGCATCACCAGGGTGCGGGCGATGCACACCCGCTGGCGCATGCCGCCCGAAAGCTGCGCCGGATAGGACTTGGCGAAGTCGTTGAGCCCCATGAAGTCGAGGGCGTAGCTCACCCGCGCCTCGATCTCGCCCTTGTCCAGGCCCTGCCGGCGCAGGCCGAAGGCGATGTTGTCCCGGACGGTCAGCCAGGCGAAGCTGGCATCCTCCTGGAAGACGACGCCGACCCCGTCCGGCACCGTGCCGCGCACGGCCTTGCCCTCGAACTCGAGCGTGCCCTCGGAGGCGGCCGAGAGCCCGGCGATGACGTCGAGCAGCGTGGACTTGCCGCAGCCGGACGGGCCGACCACGGCGAAGAACTCGCCCTCGCGCAGGTCGAAGTCGACCGGCCCGAGTGCGTGCACCGGCGCCTGATCGGCGACGCCCGGATAGACCCGGCTCACTCCCCGCACCCGGAGATGCACGGGCGTGGTCCGGGTCGTCGCGGGCGCCTCGGCGAGCGTGGCCGCTGCGCTCAATTGCTGCTCCGGAGGTCGGCCGGGAGGTAGTCCTCGGTGACGAGGGGCGACCAGTCGACCGGCTCGTCGGCGATGGCGCCGACAAGGCGCAGGCCCTGGACCATGTTGTCCATGCCGTCGAACTCGAAGTCGCCCTCGCTCCAGTAGCGGATGGCGGCGACGTTCGCGATCGCCTCTTTGGCGATGGCCTCGTCGAGGTCGTAGGCGCGGGCCAGGATCTCGCCGGCTTCCTCCACGTTCTCGTAGATGTAGGCGACGCCCTTGGCGCGGGCGGCGACGATGCCGCGGATCTGCTCCTCGTTGGCCTCGAGGTAATCGGTGCGGACCACGCCGACGGTCTGGGTGATGGTCGGCAACAGGTCGCCCGCGAAGAACACCGGCTCGAAGCCCTCGCGGTTCTGCGTCCAGACCGGCTCCAGGATGAGCGCCGCGTCGACCGCCCCCTCGCGGAGCGCGGTGAGTCCCGCACCGACGCCGCCGAGCGAGACGTCCTCGACGTCGTCGATGCTCATGCCGGCCGCATCGAGCGACATGATCAGGGTCATCTGGCTGACCGAGCGGGGGCTCGTGTAGGAGACGCCGCGGCCCGCGAGGTCCTCGATGCCCTCGATGTCGTCGGCGTCGTTGCGGGTCACCCAGAGGATGTCGCCGACGCTGCGCACGCCCGCATGGACGATGGTGAGGTCGAGGCCCTGGAGGGCGGCCGCCACCACCGCCGCGAGCGACACCTCGCCATAGGGTACGTCGGCCGCGAGCGCATTGCGCAGCGTGGTCCCGCCGCCCTGGGAGGTGAAGAAGCCCGTCACGTCGACGCCTTCCTCGGCGAAGAAGCCCTTTTCGCGCGCCACGGCGAAGGGGGCGCCGTACATCAGCACACCCCAGTGGGTGACGGTGAGATCGATCGCCTTGGCCGGCGTGGCGGCGACGCCCAGCACGGCGGCCGCAGCCACGGTCATGGTCTTCCACGCGTTCATCGCGCTGTTCCTCCCCGAATCGCGAGCCGGCGTCCGGCCCTCGTGTCGCGCGGACCCTACGTTCGTCGTAGCCGGCTGACAAGCGCAGGCGGCCGGCCGGTCGCACATGTGGCGGAGGGCTCAGGGCGGGGGCGCGGTCACCGCTTCGGTGTCCAGGGCCTGGAGCGGCTGGTGCGGCAGCACGGGGGCGTCGGGCGGACCGAGGCGGAGCAGCGGTGGCCCGCCCGGCATGGGCTGCAGGCGTGTCGATCGGTGCGCGGCCAGTGCCAGACGTCTGGAGGAGGCGGCATCCAGGTCGCCGATCAGTGCCCAGACCAGAGGGCCGTCGTACCAATAGGCGGCGCGGACCTCGCCCAGGTCGGCCACGGCGACGTCGGGCGTGCCACGCGTCACGGACCACCGATGCCGGAGGTAGACGTCGACCGTTCGCCCGTTGCCGTCCGCGTAGACGAGCCGGACCGTGGGGCGGTCGTCGAAATTGACGAGATCCCGGCGCTGCAATCGCCACCCCGCCGCGCCGAGGTCGGGCGCGCGCAGGTCCATCGCGACGTTCTGTTCGAGCCAGTCCAGCGGCGAGCCCTGGGCGGTGTCGGCGGTCACGAGCGGTGCGTCGGGCGCGTCGTTCGTGGACAAACTCGCCAGCCTCTCGACGAAGGCGCGCGCTTCGGCGGCGCTGCGATCGAGGGTACCGAGCCACCACCCACCGGTGCTCGACAAGCCGAGCAGCGCGGCCAGTCCCGCGGCCCAGGCCCAGCGCCTGCGGGGTGATGCCGCAGGCCGGCGGCCCCTGCGCAGGACCTCCTGCAGGGCCACCGGCACCGGCTCGTCGAGCATGCCGGCGAAATGCCGCCGCAGCCGTGCGTTCTGCTCCAAGAACGCATCGATGCGCGACCGCGCGCCGGGAGTCGTTGCGAGAAAGGCCTCGACACGGCGTCGCCGCGCCGCGGGCAGCCGGTCGTCGACATAGGCCAAGAGGTCGCGTTCGCGGACGGGTTCGTCGTCGAGCGCGCTCACTTCACCCTCCGCAGATAAGGCTCGCGGCTTCCGCTGTCGCCCGCATCACCCGGCTCTGCCCATTGCCTGAGGGTGTCGCGGGCGCGTGACAGACGCGAGCGAACGGTCCCGACCGGAACGCCGAGGACGTCCGCCGCTTCTTCGTAGTCGAGCCCTTCGACCACGACGAGCGCCAGCGTCGCGCGCTGCGCCACCGGCAGGCGGTAGAGGTCGCGCACCGTCGCGTCCAGTTCGCTGCGCGTCTCCTGTACGGCCGGCACCGCGGGTTCGGCGTCGCCGAGTTCGTCCAAACCGCGGTCGGGTGGCCGCCGGGGCAGGCTGTTCAGAAAGGTGCGATGGACGATGCGGAAGAGCCAGCTGCGGAGGCTGCCACGGCGCCGCCAGAGATGGTGCTTGCGCAGCGCGCGCTCCAGGCTCGCCTGTACGACGTCGTCGGCCGAGGCGTCGTCGCCGGTCAGGCTACGGGCGTATCGCCGTAGGTGTGGTATCTCCTGGGCCATCGCCCAGCGGACGTCATCCAACTCACCCTCCTCGCTGCACGCCGCAATCGCTCTCTACAAGGACGCCTGCGAGGCTCCCGAGGTTCCCTCGCCGAGGGACGCTCGTCGAGTTTTTTGGACCCCGCGGGGAACTCGGCAGCGCCTGCGCCTGTTCTTGAGCCGAACGGCATCGTCCTGCCGTCGACACCACACACGGGAGAAGCTCATGATGTTCCGACCGATGATCCTACAGGCGCTGCGCCGTCCGACGCTGCCCTTGGCGCTGGCCTTGGGACTGATCGTGCTCGGCGTCCCGGCCATGGCGCAGAACGGATCGGTCCCCTCGATGTCGAGCGACGACGTGAACGAGGAGACCCTGCGCAGCTTCGCGGTGGCGGCCCTGGAGGTCGATGCCATCGCCCACGAGTGGACCGTGAAGATGCAGGAAGCCGGCCCCGACGCGGACGTCTCGCAGATGCAGGCCGAAGCGCAGAACGAGATGATCCAGGCCGTCCGGGACGAGGGCCTGAGCGTCGAGGAATACGCCGGGATCCGGCAGTTGGCCGAGGTCGATGCGGCGGTCAATGCGGAGATTCAGCGCCTGATTACCGAGCAGATGGATCGATGATCGGCTTCGCGACGTTGACGGAGTTCGCGCGTTGACGCGCGGAGGCTGGCTCGCCGGGGCGGTGGTCGTCGCCGCCCTGGCAGTCGTCGGTTTCGGCATGCTGTACTTCGGTGGGGGAAACGGGAGTCCGGAGGCGGCGGTGACCGTGCGGACGGCGGAGGTTCGGAGCGGCGGGGACGCGCGGCCGGCGTTCGACGGCACGGTTGCTGCGGGCGGGCGGCTCGCCGTCACGGCGACCCGGGAGGGAGCCGTAAGCGCGATCGAGGTCGCGGTCGGCGACGAGGTGGCCGCGGGCGACGTCCTCGTCCGCTTCGAGCAGACCGGCGAGCAGTCCGCCCTGATGACCGCGGAGGCCGAGATCGACCAGGCGCGGGCCGAATTGGGACGCGCGCGCGACCGCAACGAGAGCGCGGATTTGGGCGAGACGGCCGCGCGCGTGGACGAGCGCCGGCTCGCCGAGTTGGAGCGTCAACTGACCGCCGCCGAGGATCGGTTGGCCGGCGCCGAAGCCGACGTGGAAGAGCGACTCGTCCGGGCGCCGATCGACGGCGTGGTGCGGGAGGTGTCGACGGAGGTCGGCACCCTGGTGGTTGCCGGCACGCCGCTGCTCGGCCTCGTCAACGACGAGCTGCGCCTGGCCCGCTTCGAGGTGCCGCGGGCGCTTGCCGTCGCTTTCGAGCCGGGGCTGTCGGTGATGGTGGACAGCGACGGCGACGCGCATTCGGCCGAGGTGCTCGAGGTGCGGCGGCCGGAGGACGGGCTCGCGCCGACCGTCACCGTCGAAGTGGCGTTCGACGAGCCGGACCTCGCCGACGGCACGGCGGTCGAATTGCCCCTGCCGGACGACGGCCGCGACTGGTTGGCCGTGCAGTCGGATGCCCTGATCGCCGACGACGAGGGGGGCTGGCTCTACCGGATCGCCGACGGCACGGCGTGGATGGTGCGGGTCGAAACGCTGCCGACCGGCGCCCCCGCCACCGATCAGGCGTGGGTGCGCGGCCCGCTCGAGCCCGGCGAGCGCGTCGCGGT
>JBMCMJ010000092.1:0-9369 GCA_048615135.1 Pseudomonadota bacterium | reverse complement strand
AGGTGCACCGCGCGCATGTCCAGGCCGAGGCCCGAACCCTGGGCCGCGAGGAAGGCCATGCAGGCGCGCATCTGGGCCACGATGGCGTCGAGGGTGACGTTCGGGCAGAGGTCGTAGTTGGGCAGCACGGCGGCGAACCCCGCCTCGAGCGCCGGCTCGACCACGAAGTGGTGCTCGTGCTTGTCGAGCGCCCGCCAATAGCCGCCGTGGACGAAGACGAACGGCGGCGCGGGTGCCTCCGTGCGGGGCAGGAACACGTCCAGCGTCGCCTTCTCGCCCGTGCCGTAGCGGACATCGAAGCGGCCGTTCCAGTGGCGCCGCATCGCCGCCGAGCGCGCCGCATAGCCCGCCAGATAGGCTTCGACCCGGTCGTTGCCGACGGCGACACGCGGGTTGAACTGCCGCTCCCGCTCGGCGACGTCGAGGGTGTGCCAGTCGTGATCCTGTCCGGTCATGCCTCGTCCGTGTCCAGTCGCTTGCGCATCACCACCTCGTAGCGCCGATAGCCCAGCCGGCGATAGAGGCGCTCGGCCGCCGCGTTGTCCGCCAGGAGTGCCAGCCGAATCGAGGCGAGGCCGGCCGTGCGGACCCGCTCCTCCGCCGCCGCCAGCAAGGCTCGGCCGATGCCGCGGCCGCGCGCGTCGGCGGTGACGACCAGATCCGTCACCGCCGCATGGCGTCGGCATTCCGGGCGAACGTAGGTGCCGCCGTCCGTCTCGACGAGGATCAGGAGAAAGCCCGCCACCCGACCCGAGACCTCCGCGACGACCACGAACCCGCCCGTCGCCGCCACTTCGCCGAGCAGGAAGTGCAGATGGCTCCGGGCGATCTCCGCACCCGGCGCCCGGTCGGCCTCGAGCGCCCGCTCGACCTCCTGCAGTTCGGCCATGAGGCCGACCAGGGCCTCTTGATCGTCGCTGCGGGCTTCGCGGATCAGGACCGAAGCCATGGACTCTCCTCTTTGCGGTACCACCTCCGGCATTGCCCGAGCGGCCCGCTCGAGCCATGCCTTCGCCGCGACCAGGCTCCTCGAATGCGAAAGTCTCCCATGATTGCCCGAAGCCCCCTCGCGGTCGAGGCCCGCGGCCTGACCAAGACCTATCCGGTCGGCACCGTGGTCGACGCGATCGACCTCGAGGTCCCGGCCGGGATCTGCTTCGGCCTGTTGGGACCGAACGGGGCCGGCAAGACGACCACGCTCCGGATGCTGCTGGGGCTCACCCCGCCGACCGCCGGCAGCCTGACCGTGCTCGGCCACGCCCTTCCCGCCGACGCGCGGCGGCTGCGGGCACGGGTGGGCGTCGTGCCGCAGTTCGACAGCCTCGATCCCGACTTCACCGTCCGCGAGAACCTCCGCAGCTACGCCCGCTACTTCGGTCGCGTCCCGACCCCCGAGCGCCTCGACGCGCTGCTTCGCTTCGCCAACCTGGAGGCGCGGGCCGACACGCCGATCACCACGCTTTCGGGTGGGATGAAGCGACGCCTGAGCCTCGCCCGGGCCCTGGTCAACGACCCGGAACTGGTCGTCCTCGACGAGCCCACCACCGGCCTCGACCCGCAGGCCCGCCAGCACATCTGGCAGCGCCTGCGGCAGTTGAAGGACGAGGGCCGGACCCTGCTCTTGACGACCCATTACATGGAGGAGGCCGAGCGGCTGTGCGATCGCCTCGCCATCATCGACCACGGCCGGCTCGTCGCCGAAGGCCCGCCCGCCGCCCTGGTTGCCGAGCATCTGGAGCCGCACGTGTTGGAACTGCGCGGCGAGGGGGCGCGGGCACTCGCCGTGGAGGAGGCGTTTGACCTGCGCGTCGAGGACGTGGCCGACACGCGGCTGATCTACGCCCGCGCGGAAGCGCCCCTGCTGCGGGTGATGGAGGCCGCCAGGGGTGTCACCACGATCCTGCGCCGGGCCAATCTGGAGGACCTGTTCCTCCGCCTCACCGGCCATGATCTGAGGGATTGAGATGGCTGCCACCGAACCGCACCGCCTCCCGCACCTTGGCTTCTTGGCCGTCTGGCAGCGCAATTTCCGCGTGTGGCGCAAGCTGATGCTGCCCTCGCTGATCGGCAATTTCGGCGAACCGCTGCTCTACCTGCTGCTGCTCGGCTACGGCTTCGGCCGCTTGGTCGGCGAGGTCGAGGGCCTCGCCTACATGGCCTTTCTGGCCTCGGGCATCCTCTGCTCGTCGGCGATGATGGGGGCGAGCTTCGAAGCGCTCTATTCGGCCTTCACCCGGATGAGCGCCCAGCGTACCTGGGACGCAATGCTCAACACCCCGCTCGGCGTCGACGACATCGTGCTCGGCGAGGTGACCTGGGCCGCCACCAAGGCCTGCATCAACGCGGTGGCGATCATGGTGGTGGCGAGCCTCATGGGGCTGATCGGCGGCGGGGGACTGCTGCTGGCCCTGCCGGTCTTGATCCTGGCCGGGCTCGCCTTCGCGGCGATGGGGATGGTGGTAACGGCGCTTTCGCCCTCCTACGACTTCTTCCTCTACTACATCACGCTCGCGCTCACCCCGATGCTCCTCGTCTCGGGCGTGTTCTTCCCGCTCACGGAGCTGCCCGAAGCGGTCGTGTTCCTTGCCAGGCTCCTGCCGCTCGCCCATGTGGTCGAACTCGTGCGCCCGCTCGTCACGGGCGCGGTGCCGGTGGCGCCGCTCCTGAACCTCGCAGTGATCGCGGGCTACGGTCTGGCTGCCTACGCGCTCGCCACGCATCTCCTGCGCCGCCGGCTCGCCGGCTGAGGGACGGTCAGTGGAGCAGCCGCTCGACCGGGCTGTAATCGTCGGTCAGGACGGGACCGGCCACGTCGAGCGTGACCGGCGCCCAGCGCCGCGCGAAGGGCGGCCCGCTTCGAACCTCGTCCAGCTCGAGGGGCGCCGTGCTGGCGACGATCAGGTGGTTGACCCGTCGCTCGCCGCTGCCTGCGGTGCTCTCGCGCCAGACGGTCACGGCGGGAAAGGTGGTCTCGAGGGTGCGCGCCACCGCCGCCGCGAAGGCGGGCCGCTCCGCCCGGTCGATGACGTTGACCATGTAGAGCCCGTCCGCCGCCAGCCGGTCGCGCACCCGTTCGGCGAATTCGCGGGTGACCAGATGCGGCGGCACCGTCACGTCCTGAAAGGCATCGCCGAAGATGACGTCGTAGCGCGCCGCCGCGGGCATCCGCGCCAGGGCTCGGCGCGCATCCGTGTGCAGGACGTCCAACGTCGGCGAGCGTTCCAGCCAGAGATGGCGCTCGGCCGTGGCGGTGACGAGCGGGTCGATTTCGGCGACCGTCACCGCGCCGCCGTCCGCCAGCCACGCACGGGGCAGGGTGTAGGCACCGCCGCCGAGAAAGAAGCTCGTCGGCGGCACGCCGTCGAAGCGGTGCCGCGCAAGGCGATCCGCTAGATCCAGATAGGCCATGACGAACCGGTCGGGTACGGTGTCGATATTGGCGCCGTGCGGCAGATGGTCGATGACCAGGAGCCGCGCGGTGCCGCCGCCCGGCGCGTTGAAACCGTCGAGCCGAATGCACGAATAGGCGCTCTCGGCGAGACAGGGCGTGCGCCACGCGTCGATCGTCCGCCCCGCCGCCCAGGCGGAGCCGCAGGCGAGCAGCAGAACCATCAGGCTCGGCAGGGCGCGGCGGTCGCGCGGCAGGACGCTCAGCGCCGCGAGCCCGTAGAGGGCCGCGATCAGCAGGATGCTCTTGAGCGAGCCGAGCAGGCCGATCAGCACGAAGCCCGCGAGCAGGGTGCCGACGATGCTGCCGGCCGCACCGGCCGCGAAGATCCACCCGAGCAGCCGGCCCGTGCCGGCCGCGGGCGTCTGCGCCAGCGCCAGCCGGGTGGCGATCGGCGAGACGAGCCCGGCGAACACGCTCGGCACGAACAGCATGACGCTCGCCACGACCAGCACCTCGACCGTCGGCCCGAGATCGCCCGCCTCGGTCCAGGCGGCGGTGCGGCGCAGCAGCACGGGTGAGAGCAGGGTGAAGAGCGCGGCCAATCCCAGCGCGCCCACCAGTCGGCCGCGGCCACGTTCGAGCGGGTCGTCGGCCAGCCGGCCGCCGAGCAGAGCGCCGAGGGAGAGCCCGGCCAGCACCACGGCGATGATCGCCGTCCAGCTGTGCAGCGACATGCCGAGATAGGGGGCGACCAGCCGCCCGGCGACGATCTCCAGCATCAACGCCGCTGCCGAGGACACCGCGATCAGGCCGATCAGGAGACCCGGCCGGGGCAGGCCCCGTGCGCCTTCGGCTTCGGCATCGATCATGTTGGCTCGTTCCTCCCGGATGGATCCCACGCTTATCCATCCTGGACGGCGATCGCCGGGGAGACCAGACCGCTCAGCGCTGGTTGACGTAGCTGCCGGGGGCAGGGCCGAGCGGCGGCAGGCCCCGGGCCGGAGCACCCATCGCCGGCGGCTCGACCGCGGAGCCCGAGCGATCCCGAAGCCAGTCCACCCAGCACGGCCACCAGGAGCCCTGGCGGTGTTCGGCGAGCGGCGGCCATGTTTCCGGCGCGACGTAGGGGGCGCCCGGCTCCAGCACCTGGAAGCGGTAGGAGCCGGGGGTGAGGTCCGGCGGGCTGACGATGCCGACATTGTGGCCGCCCGAGGCCAGCACGAAGGTGATCTGGACCCCGGTCAAGAGCCGCAGCTTGTAGACCGATTCCCAGGGCGCAATGTGGTCCTGTTCGGTCGCGACGCAGAACACGGGCGCCTTCAGGTCGGCCAGCACGACCGGGCGCCCCTCGACGGCGTAGCGACCGCGCGACAAACGGTTGTCGAGGAACAGGTCGCGCAGGTATTGGGTCTGCATCCGCGCCGGCATCCGTGTACCGTCGGCGTTCCAGGCCATCAGATCGCTGGTTTCCTCGCGCTCGCCGAGGAGGTATTGGCGCACCATGCGCGACCAGATCAGGTCGTTGGCCCGCAGCAGTTGGAACGCGCCGGCCATCTGGCGGGTGTCCAGATAACCCTGGTCCCACATCATGTCCTCGAGATAGGCGAGTTCGCTCTCGTCGATGAAGAGCATCAACTCGCCCGCCTCGCTGAAGTCGGTCTGCGCGGCGAACAGCGAGATGGTGGCGAGCCGGTCGTCGCCGTCACGGGCCATGGCGGCGGCGGCGATCGCCAGCAGCGTTCCGCCGAGGCAATAGCCGGTCGCGTGCACCCGTGCCCCCGGCACGATCCGGCCGATCACGTCGAGCGCCGCCATCGGCCCGAGCCGACGATAGTCGCCGAGCCCCCGATGCCGGTCGCTCGCGTCCGGGTTCTTCCAGGAGATGCAGAACACGGTGAAGCCCTGGTCCACCAGGTAGCGGATCAGCGAATTCTCCGGCCGGAGATCGAGAATGTAGTACTTCATGATCCAGGCGGGCACGATCAGGACCGGTTCGGCGCGTACCTCGGTCGTGGTGGGTTCGTACTGGATCAACTCCATCAGGTCGTTGCAGAAGACGACTTTGCCAGGGGTCACCGCGAGATTGCGCCCGACCGCCCAGTCCTCGGTGCCGACGGGTGGCAGGCCCTGCATCCACTGTTGGACATCCTCGAGCCAAAGCCGAAATCCCCGTGCCAAGTTGGCGCCGCCCTCGGCGAGGGTGCGGCGGCGGACCTCCGGATTGGTCCAGGGCTGGTTGGCAGGAGAGAGCCGGTCGAGCCGCTGGCGGGTGACGAAGTTGACCACGCGGAGGTGGTGGCGGGTGGCCCCCCGCACGTCCGTGGTCGCGGCCTGCCACCAGCGTTCGTTCGCGAGGAACGTCTGCTGGAACAGCGCGTAGGGCCATGTCCGCCACTCGGGATCGGCGAACCGTCGGCCCTTCGGATCGGCGAAGGGCGGCTCCTCCTGGGCGAAGGGCGCTCGGCCGGCGAAGGTCGCGAGTCGCGCGCCGTCCTCGAGGGCCAGATAGGCGAGTTCCGCCTGCTTGCCGGGCGCGTTGGCCAAGTGGACCGCCCAATCGGCATGGGCGTTCCAGAGGGCGGCATAGGACACGCCGAGCGTCAGGCGGGCCTGAAAGGCGTGGAGAAGACGGTCGGCATTCTCGAGGCTGCCGCGGGGCAGCAGAAAGTCGTCCATGAAGGCCACTCCCGCGGACGACCCTAACGCGCCCGCGGTGCGCGTGCCACTCAGCCCTTCGCCGGGGTTGCGGGCGGCGTCGGCGCCCGTCACCCCGGCCGAACGAGCCGCTCCGCGAGGATCCGCCGTGTCCATGTCGTCCAACCCCGACCGGCCCCCGGCCACCGGCCTCGGCTTCAAGCTGCTGCTCGTCACCTTCGTGGCGATGGGCCCGGTCTCGACCGATCTTTATCTCCCGGCCCTGCCCGCGATCGCGGCAGGGTTGGAGACGTCGTCGGAGCGGGTGCAGTTCACCCTCGGCATCTTCATCCTGGGCTTCGCCTTCGCGCAGCTGATCTACGGTCCCTTGGCCGACCGGTTCGGCCGGCGTCCGGTGATCTTCGCCGGGCTCGCGCTCTACTGTGCCGCCACCGTCCTCTGCCTCGTCGCATGGTCGATCGAGGTTCTGCTGGTCGGCCGGCTCCTGCAGGCGGTCGGCGGCTGTGCCGGGCCGGTGATCGGCCGGGCGATCGTCCGCGATCGCTTCGCGCCGCGCGAGGCGGCGGCGGTGATCGGCTATCTGGCGAGTGCGATGGCCCTGGCGCCCATGCTGGCCCCGTTCCTGGGGGGCTGGCTCGCCGTGGGTTTCGGCTGGCGCGCGACCTTCGCCGCGCTCCTGGCCTACGGGCTGGGCGTCACCCTCGCAATCGCCCTTGCCCTGCCCGAAACGCGCCCTCGCGGCGTACGGCCGCCGACCCGTCGGGAACTGGTCACCAACTACGCCGGCTTGCTGCGCGATCCGCTGTTCGTCGGCTTCACCTTCACCACCGGTGCCATGTTCGCCGCGCTGTTCACCTGGATCACCAATTCGAGCTTCGTGCTGATCGACCTCTACGCGGTGCGGCCCGAAGCGTTCGGCTGGTACTTCGCTGCCTGCGCCGGCAGCTACGTGGTGGGGGCGTTCACCGGCGCGCGCACCGCCAAGCGTTTCGGCATCGTCCTGACCCTCGCGACCGGCATCGTCCTCGCCAATCTGGCGGCCCTGCTGCTCGCGGGGCTGGCGATCGGCGACCTCTTGGACGCGCGCCGGCTCACCGGCGGCTTCGCGCTCCTCTTCTTCGCCGCGGGCTTCGTCATTCCCCAGGGCACCGCCGGTGCGATCATGCCCTTTCCCCACATCGCCGGGACGGCCTCGGCGCTGATGGGGTTTCTGCAGATGCTGACCGGCGTTCTCGCCAACCTTCTCTCCGGGGTGCTGTTCACCGGCGGACCCGGTCCCGCCGTCGCGCTCGCCGCGGTCTCGACCGTCGGCGCGGCCCTGGTGTTCGCCCGGCTCGTCGGGCCGCGCCGCGCCCTCGTTCCGGACTGAACGAAGGCGTCAGGCGCCGAGTGCGATGTTCGCCCCGAGCGCCATCACCACCACCAGGAAGATCCGGCGGAAGAGGGCCTCGGGCAGCAGCCCGCGCAGCCGCTCGCCCGCGACCATGCCGAGAAAGATGGCCGGCACCGCGACCAGCGAGCCGGAGAGGGTTGTCGGGTCGATCAGGTCGCGTGCGGCGAAGCTGAAACCCAGGCTCACGCTCAGCACCAGAAAACTCACCCCGAGCGTCTGGACCAACTCGTTCGGCGGCAGACGCAAGAGCGCCAGATAGACGACGCCCGGCACCGCCCAGACCCCGACCATGCCGGTCATCAGGCCGCCCAGCAGGCCGACCACGACGGCGAAGCGCTCGACCACGGGACCGACTGCCGGCATGTCGGGGCGAAACAGGGCATAGCCGGCGAAGGCCGCCAAGGTGACACCGAGCAGCGTCTCGAGCGCGCGGACCTCGCCGCTCGCGAGAATGCCCGTGCCGAGCCAGATCCCCGCCACCGTGCCGGCGAACAGCCAGCGGTGGCGGCGAAGGATCGCCCGCAGCCGTCCGCCGCGCAGCCCCTGGCGGAGGTTGGTCAGAAATCCCGGGATGATGGTGAGGGCGATGCTCGCCCCGAGACCCACCACCGGGGTGAGGAGCGGGATTACGACCAGAGGCATGCCGAGCCCGACCAGCCCCTTGATCACTCCCGCCAGGAAAAAGACGGCGCCGATGGCCGCGAATATCTCCACCTCCGCCATCGGTAACCGCGCGCTCCTCGATCTTCCTGGCCGCCGCATGAGACGAGTCCGAGCGCCTGCGCCCTCTCTCGACGGGCACCGGCCTGACCGGTCGGCGGCTCGTCCCGCGGCAGCGGCGACGCCCCCGACACGCCGAAGCCCGATGTCCTAGCCGTTCGCGTCGCTCGCCGGCTACGCTTCGGTGGACGCGGAGACCTGCAGGAACGGAGGGGCTGGCGATCGATCCTCGGGGGTCAAAGCGCGAGGCTGCGCGTCGGCTCCCGCCCGAAGCCGCGGATCTCCAGCCGGTCGGCATGCAGGTCCACGATCGCGAAGGCGTTCGTGTCGGCGGTCTCCACCATGCCCGTCAAGTTGACGAAGTGGGTGCCGCCGAGAAGGCCGTAATTGCCGTCGTGATTGTGCCCGCTGAAATGGGCCACGACGGCTCCGCTCGCCGTCAACCGCGTCACCAACTCCGCATCGCCCCACATGTTGTGCGCGTTGGACGGAAACACGGGATAGTGGGACAGGACGACCACCCGCTCACCGCGCGACGCTGCCCCGCCCAGTTCCTCCGCGAGCCAGCGCGTCTGCACGTCGCCCATGCCGCCGTTCCACGGCTGGGCGTTGATCGCGCCGGCTTCCTCCAACGCACGCAGCGTGGCCTCGGCCTGCCGGTGTGCCGGGCTGCCCTGCGGGTGGGTAAAAAGGCTCGTCTCGGTCGCATCGAGCAGGACGAAGCGGATGCCCGCGATCACGAACGAGCCGTAGCGCTGGTCCAGCCCCAGGGCTGCAGGCACCTCGGCCAGCCGCTCGGACGCCACGGCAAAGTCGTGATTGCCGAGCACGAACCGGCAGGGATGCCGGGCGCGCTCGTAGATCGGCAGGATATCGGCAAAGCTCGCCCAGTCCCGGTCGATCACGTCGCCGAGCGTCGCGACGAAGGCGAGATCGTGGCGGTTCAACTCGTCCAGTGCCGCTTCCAGCTTGGCAAGGCTGCGCGCGTAATGGCGGTCCTGCCAGGGCGGGAGGGCCGCATATTGCGGATCGGCGATCAGGCCGAAGCGAAGGATCGGGCGGGTCATGCTCGGGTCCGGAACGGATGACGCTAGGCTGGTGGCACGCGGCTGTGACGGGGCGATGACAAACTCTCAGCCGGCCGGCAGGAGTTCACGGTAGACCGCGAGCGTCTGGTCGATCATCCGCTGCAGGGAGAAGTGCTCGACGA
>JBMCMJ010000091.1:0-9478 GCA_048615135.1 Pseudomonadota bacterium | reverse complement strand
CGCTCGAGGGCGGCACGGTACATCTGCCGCTCGCTGTAGGACTGCTCCTGGTCCTCGGTCTTGTGCAGTTCGCGCACCACCTCGGCGATCGCGACGGGGTCGCCGGAATTGATCTTCGCCTCGTATTCCTGGGCGCGGCGGCTCCACATGACCGAGCGTCGGGGACGGATGCGGGTCTTGAGGGTCTCCAAGGCCGAGTGGATCTTCTCCTTCGAGGATAGCTTGCGCATGCCCGACTTGGCCACCTTGTCGACCGGCACACGCAGGATCAGCCGGTCCTGCTCGAACGAGACGACGAACATCTCGAGGTCGATGCCGGCGATGGTTTCGGTTTCGACGGCCGTGATCCGCCCCACGCCGTGGGACGGATAGACGATGTAGTCACCCGCAGCGAACGCCAACTTCTTGGTCATGCAGCTTCATTCCTCAGCCAGTGCGATCGTCCGGTCGTATCCGGGCTCGTTCGGAGAACGAACGAGGCCCGGCGGGCTGCCTGAAGCGGTCCGTAGCAAAGGCGTGCTCACTTCGGAAAGACATGCGGCCGCGCGGAGCCGCTGGCGGCAACCCTCGTTCGATCGACAACCCTCAAGAAGGCCGTGGATAACACAAAACCGTCACGAAATCCAGCTAAACACGGCGTTTCCTCGCGCTACCGTTCCCTTCGTTCGGCGCAGCGGGCCGAACGAGAAGGGGGTCGAGCCCGTGGTCGGCCGCGGCTACGCTCGTCTCGTGCGGAGCCGCTAGGTCGCGGGGGAGGGCGCATGCTGCTGGTATTCGGGTCGCTCAACGTCGATCTCGTCTTCGAGGTCGAGGCTTTGCCGGGACCGGGCGAGACGGTCGTCACTGGCGGCTATGCGCGCCTCGCGGGCGGCAAGGGAGCCAATCAGGCGCGGGCTGCCGCCCGGGCCGGAGGCCGGGTGCGGATGGCCGGTGCCGTCGGCTCGGACCAACTGGCCGCCATCGCGACCGCGGGCCTCGAGGCCGCCGGGGTCGATCTCTCGCTCGTCCGGTGCGTGGCGGCACCGACCGGGATCGCCGTGATCGGCGTCGACCGAAACGGCGAGAACAGCATCATCGTGGCGAGCGGCGCCAACGCGCAGGCGAGCGACCGAGCGGTCGACGCCGAACAACTCGCCGCCGCGGGCACGCTCCTACTGCAGAACGAGGTGCCCCTCGATGCCAGCACCGCCCTGGCCCTGCGCGCCGGCGCGGCGAATGTCCGGGTCGTCTGGAACCTCGCCCCGGCCTGCCGGCCCGAAGCACGGGCCCTCGATGCCGTCGACGTGCTGGTCGTCAATCGGGGCGAACTCGACCGCGTGGCCGGGGATCGGGGTGACCTCGTCGCGCGGGCCCGCCACCTGGCGCGGCAGCATGGTTTGGCCGTGGTGGTGACCTTGGGCGGCGCGGGTGCGCTGGTCGTCGAGGCCGAGACCGCCACCCGGCTGCCACCCCTGGCCGTCGACGTGGTCGACACGACGGGGGCGGGCGACGCGTTCGTCGGGGTGCTCGCCGCATCGCTCGACGCCGGGCTGCCTTTGGTCGAGGCGGCGCGCCGCGCGACCGTGGCGGCGGCTCTCACCTGCACGGCACTCGGCGCCCAATCCGCGCAGCCGGATGCCACGGCGATCGAGGCCGCGCTCGCTCGTCTCGCCCCGCCCGAGCCGTTAACGCTTTCTCGAGCCTTTTAGGGGAGGATCAGGGCGAGAGGTGATCGCCATGGTCTTCTACGTGATCCGAAAGTTGTCGCCGCCCGCCCCGCGCGAAGAGTGCCACGGGCCGTACGAGAGCCGAGCCCTGGCGCAGGCCAAGGCCAAGCTGCTCGCGTCCGCCGCGAAGCTGGAGGCGAGCGCCTACGAGGTCGTCTGCGACTTCGGCTGAGCCTCGTTCAGCCGATCCGCCGTCCCGAGGCGATCGGCTGCGCGTAGCGCGGCTCCACGTCCCACGGAAACAGAATCCAAGTGTCCTGCGATACCTCGGTGATGAACGTATCGACCACGGTCCGGCCCGCCGGCTTGGCGTAGACCGTGGCGAAGTGGGCATCGGGCAGCATCTCGCGGACGATCCGTCCGGTCTGGCCGGTGTCGACCAGATCGTCGACGATCAGCCAGCCCTTGCCGCGCCCCTCGATGTTCTTCAGGATCTGCGGGTCGCGCTGCGTCTCGTCATCGTAGCTGGCGATGCACACCGTATCGATCAGGCGGATGTCCAGTTCGCGCGCGATGATGTGCGCGGGCACGAGGCCGCCGCGGGCGATGGCGACGATGCCCTTCCACGGTCCCATGCCGGCGAGCCGCCAGGACAGCGCCTTCGCGTCGCGGTGCAACTCCTCCCACGAAACCGGAAAATACTTGCGCTCCGCCTCGTCCATCGCCGCCTCCCGCCGCCCGGAATGGTGCCTGGGCTTAGGAGCGGCGGGGCAGCCGGTCAAGCGGCCCGCCGTCGACAGCGGGGCGCGGGCGCAGTACCTTTCGGCAAAGGGATGCTTGCCATGTTCGACGATGACGACCGACCCCGCCCCAAGCCCGCCGGTCTCGTGATCGGCCAGCCGTTGGAGGGTGTCTCCGTGGGCGAGATGGAGGTGCAGATCGGCCGGCTGCAGGCCGAGGTCGAACGGCTGCGCGCCGAGATCGCCCGGCGCTCCGATCACCGGGCCGCCGCCGAGGCGCTGTTCAAGCGGCCGCCGACGACGGGCGAGCGGTGACCATCCGTTTCTGCACCGCCTGCGGGGCGCCCACGAGGTATCGGTGTCCGCCCGGTGACGATCACGAGCGGGCAGTGTGCGACGCCTGCGGGCAGGTTCACTACGTCAATCCGAAGGTGGTCGTCGGCGCCGTGTGTGCCTTCGGTGACCGCATCCTGTTGTGCCGCCGGGCGATCGAGCCGCGACGGGGGTTTTGGACTATTCCCGCCGGTTTCATGGAGGTGGGCGAGACCCCGGAGGAAGGTGCCCGACGCGAGGCGGTCGAGGAGGCACGCGCGTCGATCCGCATCGACGGACTGCTCGCGGTCTACAGCATCAAGCGGATCGACCAGGTGCAGTTGCTCTATGCTGCCTCGCTGCTGTCGCCGGACGTGGCGCCGGGGTCGGAGACGTTGGAGGTAGCGCTCGTCCGGTGGCAGGAGATTCCGTGGGAGGAACTGGCCTTTCCGACGGTCGATTGGGTCCTCCGGGAAGCCCGCGATCGCGGGCTGGGTGATCCGCCACGCGTGCCGGCGCTCGCCGATCTGGCGTCCGGGCCGACCGCCTGATAGGCCGATCACGTTGCGATTGCGCGCGGTGCGCCCGATCGGTTACATGCGCCCTGCCGGGGTGTAGCTCAGCCTGGTAGAGCGCCAGCTTTGGGAGCTGGAAGTCGCGTGTTCGAATCACGCCGCCCCGATACCCACCTCACCGGCCTCGCCCCCACCGGCACGGGTGCGACGCTCTATGTCGGGACGCGCCAGACTTCGTCCTGGTCGTTGCGGGCGTGGCTCGCCATGGACCTGGCGCGGCGGCCGTTCGACCTGGTCGAGGTCGATCTCTACCAGCCGAACCGCAGCGAGCGGATCGCTGCGATCAGCCCCTCGGGCAGGGTGCCCGTGCTGGTCAGCGGTGGGACCGTCATTTGGGACAGCCTCGCGATCATGGAGTGGGCGGCCGAGTTCGCCCCGGAACTCTGGCCGTCCCATGCCCGCAGGCGGGCGATGGCGCGCTCGGTGGTGGCGGAGATGCACGCGGGCTTCGCCGCACTGCGCGCCGCCCTGCCGATGGACTGGTTCGCCCGCTACGACGCGGTGCGGCCCCTGCCGGCCGAGGCCGTGCGGGATCTGCAGCGGATCACCGGCCTCTGGCACGCCCTGTTGAGCGAGAGCGGGCGCGGTGATTTTCTGTTCGGCACCACGCCGACGCTCGCCGACGTCGCCTACGTCCCGGTGGCCAGCCGGCTGGTGACCTACGGTTTGGTGCCCGAAGACCCGCTGCTTGCCGGCTATGTCGAGCGTCTCGTGACTCTGCCCTCGCTCGTCCGCTGGTTTCGCGGCGTGTCGCCGACGCCTGCGCTGCCCGAGCCGCCGCCGATCGCCGTGGGCGACGGGCCGCGGCCGGCACCCGTCATGGCGTCGGCAACGCCCGCCGCAGCACCGCCGCCCGCGCCCGCGGGCCCGCGACGGCTGGAGGACGTCGTCGCCCGGGCCCGGGGCAAGGGGGCCGGAACGATCGCTGCCGCCGACAGGCGGGAAGAGCCGCCGCGCCCGTTCGCCCCGCGCGTGCCGCCGCCACCCATCGCGCCCGCCCCCGAACCCTCGATCGATCCCGGAACCACGGACGACGACGGCCGCCGCGGCACGGGCCTGCCCTGGCTGCGACGACGGCCGGCCGAGCCCGAGGCGCCGAGCGGGGGCGCGCAGCGGCGCCGGCCACCGCCGCGCGACTGAGCGCGATCAGAGATCCTGCGGTAGGATCAGATCCGCATCGACCCGGATCTCCATGGCCAGGAGCCAGAAGCTGAGAGTCTTGCCGTGGGTGTCGAGGCCGAGGCCGGTGTTGACGCCGCCCTGGAGCACGTCGTCGACCACGAAGTTGAGCGCCTGCAGATTGGGCAGGGCATAGCGCCGGACCCGCGTGGCACCACGATCGCGGAAACGCTCCAAGACGCGCGCCTCGGTCACCTCGGTCACCAGCCAGGGCCAGATCTCGCGGCGATAGGCGATCAGGCTCAGGTTGAGCCGGTCGCCCTTGTCGCCGGCGCGGCTGTGGGCGAGCAGGTGCAGCGGCACGGCGAGGAGCGGCCCGGTCATGGGTTCAGCTCCTCGAGGAAGGCGAAGCGCGGTGCGACCCGCTCGCGCGGCACGAGGCAGGAGACGGTGTTGAGCCGATGTTCGACGCGGCTGCGCACCCCGCCGCCGCCCGCCGGGCCGTTGAGGTAAAGCGACAGCACCTCGCGCAGCGCCCGCTCCACGGCGGTGCGGTCCGGCCCGGCTACGGCCAGCCGCAGCCGCACCTCGTCCGGCGCCCCGCCGAAGCGACGGAGTAGCCCGCCGTCGTCACCGTCGAAGGCCGCCACCGTGCCGACGAGGTCGATCCGACGCCGCACGGTGGAGCCGAGGTCGTGCAGGCGTTGGCGGACCACGTGGGCGGCGAGTTCGCCGCGGGCCAGCGCGTTCGGCCCGGCATAGGAGATCTCGGCCTCCCCGAGCCAGTCGCCGGCGATCGCCACGGTGGCCTTGAGTGTCGGTGGAGCCGGGTGGCCGCGCGCGCCGGTGACGGCGACCCGGTGGGGGCCGACCTCGCGGAGGCTGACGCGCGTGACGTCCAGCACCACGTCGGGCGTCACGTAGGCCGCCGGATCGTGCATCTCGTAGAGCAGTTGCTCCTTGACGGTGCGCAGCGAGACCCGTCCGCCAGTGGCGTCCGCCTTGGTCACCACGCACGACCCGTCCTCCGCGACCTCGACGATCGGAAAGCCCACATGGGCGAGGTCGGGCACCTCCTTCAGCCCCGGATCGGCGAAATAGCCACCCGTCACCTGGGCCGCACACTCGATCAGGTGGCCCGCGAGTGCGCCCGCGGCCAGCCGGTCCCAGTCGTCCCAGGCCCAGTCGTAGTGCGCAACCAGCGGGCCGAGGGTGAGGGCCGGATCGGCCACGCGTCCGGTCACCACCACCTGGGCGCCGGCCCGGATCGCCCGGGCGATCGGCTCGGCGCCGAGATAGACGTTGGCCGACAGCGGCGGCGTGGCCGCGGGATCGAGCAGCGTCTCGCCCTCGAAGGGCAACCACGCATCGGCCGGCAGCTCGTCGAGGACGTCGTCGCCCTCGACCACGGCGATGCGCACCTCCGGCAGGCCGGCCTCGGTCGCCAGCGCGCGCACGCGCTTCGCCGCTGCGCGCGGATTGGCGACACCGAAGTTGCCGACGATGACGATCCCCGCCTCGACGCAGGGCCGCAGCACGGGCTCGAGGAAGGCGTCCAGCATCGGCTCGTAGCCGCGTTCCGGATCCTGCCGGCGGGCGACGTGGCCGATCGCGAGCGTCCGCTCGGCCAGAGTCTCGAAGATCAGGGCGGCAGGCGCGCCGCGGGCCCGGAGCGTGCGCACGACCGGGACCGCACCGTCCGTGCGGTCGCCCGAGAACCCGGCGCCGCAGCCCACGAGGAACGTCAAGGGTCTCCCTCCCCGGCTCGCGTTGCCCTCGACTGTCGATCATCCTAAGCCCGCGGGCAAGCTGGCATCGCAGAGGGAGGCAGCGTTGTCCGGACCGCTGGCGCAGTTGCGCGTGTTGGATCTCTCCCGGGTGCTCGCGGGGCCCTGGGCGACGCAGTACCTCGCCGACATGGGCGCCGAGGTGATCAAGATCGAACGGCCCGGCACGGGCGACGACACCCGCCAGTGGGGCCCGCCCTGGGCGCAGCCGCCGAGCGAGGGCGATCCGGGTCTCTCCGCCTACACGCTCGCGACCAACCGCGGAAAACGGTCGCTGGCGCTCGACCTCACGACGAGCGAGGGGCAGCATCTCCTCCGCCAACTCGCCCGCCGGGCCGACGTGCTCGTCGAGAACTTCAAGGTCGGCGCCCTCGCCCGCTACGGGCTCGACGCGGCGAGCCTGACCGCCCTGAACCCCCGGCTGATCTACTGCTCGATCACCGGCTTCGGCCAGAGCGGTCCCTATGCGCAGCGCGCCGGGTACGACTTTCTCATTCAGGCGATGGGCGGCCTGATGAGCATCACCGGGGCGCCCGATGCCGACGGCGGCGAGCCCATGAAGGTGGGGGTGGCGATCTCGGACCTGTTGACCGGGCTCTACGCCACGGCGGCGATCCTGACGGCGCTTGCCCAGCGCGAGCGTACCGGCAAGGGCGAGGTGATCGACATGGCGCTGCTCGACTGCACGGTCGCGGCCCTTGCCAACCAGGCGACCAACTTCCTGGTCTCGGGGCGCACGCCCGAGCGGCTCGGCAACGCGCATCCCAACGTGGTGCCCTATCGGGTGTTCCGCACGGCCGACGGCTTCATGATCCTGGCGATCGGCAACGACGGTCAGTTCCGCCGCTTCTGCAGGGCGGCCGGATGCGACGAACTCGCGGGCGATCCGCGCTTTCGCACCAATGCGGGACGGGTCGAGCATCGTGCCGAACTGATCGAGGCGCTCGAGCGGCGCATCGAGCACGACACCACGGTCGCCTGGATGGAACTGCTGGAGCCGGTCGGCGTGCCCTGCGGGCCGATCAACGACCTCGCTGCCGTGTTCGCCGACCCGCAGGTCCAGGCGCGCGGCCTGGAACGCCGGCTCGACCATCCGGCGGCGGGTCCGCTCCGGCTCGTCGCCAATCCCGTCCGCTTCGCGTCCGTGACCACCACGGCGGATCGCCCACCACCGAAGCTCGGTGCCGACACGGACGGGGTGCTCGGCGAGATCCTCGGGCTCGACGCGGTCGAGGTGGCACGGCTGCGCGCGGCCGGGGTGATCGGCTGAGGGCGGCCCTCACGCAGGCAGGAGCTGCGCCCGCGCGCTCGCCATGCTGATGCGGTTGCGACCCTTATGTTTGCTGGCGTAGAGGGCGGCATCCGCGGCGGCGACCACGTCCTCGACCCGGCGGTCGCCGGCCAACCCGCTTCGGGTGGCGACGCCGGCACTGACCGTGACCTGGACGAGGTCGCCCGCTGCCGTGCGGTGCCGCGCCTGCTCGACCGCATGGCGCAGACGTTCGGCGATCCGGTTGGCCGTCGCCGCATCGGTGTCGGGCAGGAGACCGAGGAACTCTTCGCCCCCGTAGCGCGCCCAGACGTCGTCGGCGCGGGTCACGCGCGTGCAGGCGCTTGCGACCAGCTTCAGCACCGCGTCGCCGGCCGCATGGCCGTAGTGGTCGTTGACCGCCTTGAAGTGGTCGATGTCGACGAGGATCACGGCGAAGGGCTCGTCGGAGGCCCACAGCCGCCCGAGCGCGTGGCTCGCCTCGTGCCGGTTGCAGAGGCCGGTCAGTCGGTCGTGGGTGGCCAGATGGCCGAGGTCCGCCTCGTAGGCGAGGATCTGGCGGAAGGAGTAGCGCAGCGCCCAGAGCGTGATGGCCAGGATGCCGATGGCAGCGAGGCCGAGCGCCGTCAGGAGCCGCTGCAACTGCTCGTCGAGGCCGGCGAAGAAGGCGTGTTCGTCGATGACCATGTGTAGGCGGAGGCCGGGCACCGAGGTCATCGTCCAGTCGAGCTTGATTTCGGGCGGCGCACTGCCGTGGTCCAGCCAGGTCTCCAGGCCGCCGCAGAGCCGCGGATGGGTCGGGGCGCACGGCCGGCCGACGATGCCCGAGCCGACGACGGTCAAGGCCGGCACCGCGTAGTCGGTCGTGTGGACGTTGAGGAACGAGCGCAGGGCGTTGTCGCCGAACAACAGGACGTCGTTGCCGACATGGCCGAAGTCCGTATCGAGGATGGGCGAACAATAGACGACCCGCAATCCGAGCACCGTCTTGATCGGGGCGATGGGAAACGGTTCGAGGGGCTCGGTTTCGCCGCAGAGCGCGACCGCTTCCGGATCGAGCGGCTCGCCCACGGCGAACACCGGTGTGCCATCTGGGGCGAGCCGCACCGCGCCGAGCAGGTCTTCCCCGGCGTACAGCGCGTCAGCGAGCTTCGGCCGGGTCGAGTTGACGAAGAGATCGTGGTCCAGTTTGCCGCGCAGATAGGCGATCTGGTCTTCGCGCATCTTGCTGCGGCTGGCCGTGAGCCGGGCGAGATCGCGATGCTGGTCGATCACGTTCTCGAAGTGCCACGCGGCGTTACCGAGCGCGTCGGCGATGGTGCGCTCCTGCATGGTGGTGAGTTGACGATGCAGGGGGGCGATCCCGAGCGTGTAGAACGCGGCGGCCGAAAGGCAGGCACTGACCAGGACCGCAGCGTAGATGGTCCGGACGGAACGGTTGCGCCGAAGGGGCATCATCGCACCCTCTCCCGAAATCGGGAACACGGCTACCTGCTACCACGAATCGACCAAAATAGGAATAATATCCGATGTCGCGGCAGGCCGCAGGCCGTCCGGCGGGTCAGGCGGCCGGGTGGCGGACGGCAGCGATGTCGGGCCGGCGCATCAAGACCAGCGAGAAGACCATCACCGCACCGCAAATCAGCATCACGATCAGCATGGGGTAGGGGGTGCCGTTCTGCATCACGCCGACCATCTGGGCGACCGCCGAGGCCACCGCCATCTGGATGAAGCCGGCGAGGCCCGAGGCGGTGCCCGCGAGCGTGGGGTCGACCGAGAGGGCGCCCGCCTGTGCGTTCGGCATGCCCAGGCCCTGGCCGTAGGCCGTGACCATCATCGGCACGAACAGGGCGGCGGGCGTCCAGTGGCCGTGCAGCATGAGGCCGAGGGTGGCACCCACGCCGAGGATGACGAGAGCCGTACCCACCGCGATCATCCGCTCGAGGCCGAACCAGGCGGACAGCCGGGCGGCGGTCAGGTTGCCCATCATGAAGCCGAACGCGTTGATGACGAACCAGAGACCGTAGGC
>JBMCMJ010000090.1:0-9645 GCA_048615135.1 Pseudomonadota bacterium | reverse complement strand
ATGTCCTGAGCCTCCTGCAGATCGCCCGGCTCGTCGCCGCCTGGGCGGCGGACGAAGCCCTGCCACGCGCCTTCGATGGCCTGCCGGTGGCCCTCGCCGCGGCGCTGGAGGTCGATGTTCGCCCGTTCGCTGCGCGGTTGGCCGAGGCGAGTTCCACCTACGTGGTCGGCCGCGGCCTCGCCTTCGCCACCGCGCGCGAAGCGGCCCTCAAGCTCAAGGAAGTGGGCGGCCTGCACGCCGAGGCGTGCAGTGGGGCGGAGATCATGCACGGGCCGAAGGCGTTGTTGACCCCGTCATGGCCGGTACTGGCGATCACGGGGGCGGATGTGCCGCACGACGTCGAGGCGACGACCTTGCGGACGCTCGCTGCCCTGACGGACGCGCTGATCGTTCTCGGCCCGCGCGATCCGGGCTGCGGCCACTGGATCGCCTCGCCGCGCGCGCCGGACGCCTCGCTGCAGCCCTTGGTCGATGCCACCGCGCTGTTCGTTGTGATCGAAGCGGTGGCTCGTACCCGTGGCCGCGATCCCGACGCGCCCCCGCACCTGCGCAAGGTGACGGAGACGCGGTGAGACCGCCTGCCGCTCAAAAGCGGGTGAGCAGGTGCTGCAGGTCGGCGGTGCGCTGGTCGACGCGGTCGAAATCGCGCACCAGCTCGGCGAGCACCACGTCGTCGCCCCAATAGTCGCGGTTCATGAGGTTCTGCGGAACGAGGCCGCCACCCGAGAGGGCGGCACCGCCGAACAGACCGATGCTGCGCTGGAAGACGTAGAGGTCCTCCTTGAAATTGCCCGTGGTGGACGCGCCGACGTTCCGCCCGAGCCGCGCCACGGCAATGCCCATGTCGGCGCCGAGCTTGACGTCACCGGTCAACAGCCGCTCGACCGCGTCGGGGTTCATCACGGTGACGATCGCGTCCGACGTCTGCCCGCCGAACTGGATACCGAGGCTGCCGGAAAAGAGTTCGACGAAGGCCGGCGGCCCGAACCGGCCGCTCACGGTGTCGCGCACCAGCATCACCCCGAAGCCGTGTTCCGCGCCGAGGAAGAAGCCGCCGCGGATCACCCCCGGCATGACGACGACGGCGAAGGCGTTCTGCACATAGGCGCGGATCGGGTCGTCCGGCGCCATTTCGCCGAGGAAGGCTTCGACGGCGACGCCGGCCTTCACCACCACCTCCCGCGCGGTGGTCGCCGAAACCGGGTTGGCGAGCCCCACCAGGAGGCCCAAGGCAAGGATCAAAGCTTTTGCCGAACGCATGGCTTGCGCCCCTTGCTTGAAGCATCACATGAAGAAGGTACGGCAAAGCGCCCGATCGGGCAACGGTGGCGCGTTGCCGCTGCGCCGGAGCTGGTCTATAGGGTCGCCTCCATCGTGGCCGATCTTTTGTGGATCGGCCGCGGACCGTTCTCCTGCTTACGGATCGAGGCCATGTCGCGTCGCCGCCAAGTGTACGAAGGCAAGGCCAAGGTGCTCTTCGAGGGGCCCGAGCCCGGTACGCTCATCCAGTACTTCAAGGATGATGCCACCGCGTTCAACAACCGCAAGCACGGTATCATCACCGGCAAAGGCGTGCTGAACAATCGCATTTCCGAGTTTTTCATGATGAAGCTCGGCGAGATCGGCATTCCGACGCATTTCATCCGTCGGCTCAACATGCGCGAGCAGTTGATCCGCGAGGTGGAGATCATTCCGGTCGAGGTGGTCATCCGCAACTACGCGGCGGGGGGCATCGTCAAGCGGCTGGGCCTGCAGGAAGGACAGCGGCTGCCTCGCACCATTCTCGAATATTCGTTCAAGTCGGACGAGTTGGGCGACCCGATGGTGTCCGAGGAGCACGTCACCGCCTTCGGCTGGGCGTCGGTGCAGGAGATGGACGACATCATCGCCTATTCGCTCCGGATCAACGACTTCCTCTCGGGCCTGCTCCTCGGGGTCGGGCTCAAGCTGGTCGACTTCAAGCTCGAGTTCGGCCGGCTGTGGGAGGAGGACGACGTGCGGATCGTGCTCGCCGACGAAATCAGCCCGGACAGTTGCCGGCTGTGGGACGTCGAGAGTGGCGAGCGGCTCGACAAGGACCGCTTCCGCCAGGATCTCGGCCGGGTCGAGGAGGGCTATCAGGAGGTCGCGCGCAGGCTCGGCATCCTGCCCGAGGCGGGCCCCCGCGACCTCGCCGGCCCGGAGACCCTGCAATGAAGGTGCGCATCACGGTGAGCCTCCGCCCCGGTGTCCTCGATCCGGCGGCGGCGACCATCCAGCGCTCGCTCGGCCAACTCGGCTTCGCCGGCGTCACCTCGCTGGTCCAGCGCCGCGTGTTCGAGTTGGAGATCGCGCAGGACGACCGCGAGGCGGTGCTGGCCGAGGCCAGGGAGATGGCCGACCGGCTGCTCGCCAACCCGGTGATCGAGACGTTCACCGTCGATCTCGTGGAGTAGCGCCCGTGCGGGTGGCCGTGGTGACCTTTCCGGGCTCGAACTGCGACCGCGATCTCGCCGTCGCCTTCGCCCGTGCGACCGGACGGATCCCGAAGAAGGTCTGGCACGCCGAGACGGACCTGCCAGCGGTCGACGTGGTCGGCCTGCCGGGCGGGTTTTCCTATGGCGACTATCTGCGCTGCGGGGCGATCGCCGCGCGTTCGCCGATCATGGCCGCGGTGGCGGACTTCGCCACGCGCGGTGGACGGGTGCTGGGCATCTGCAACGGCTTTCAGATCCTGTGCGAGGCGGGGTTGCTGCCCGGCGCGCTGGTCGGCAACCGGGATCGCCGGTTCGTCAGCCGCTGGGTCGACCTCGCCGTGACGCAGCCCTCGAGCGACTTCACCGGCGCCTTCGGCGAGCACCGGCGGATCCGGGTGCCGGTCGCCCATCACGACGGCAACTACACGGCCGATCCGGAAACGCTCGCCAGGCTCGAGGGCGAGGGGCAAATCGCCTTTCGCTACGTCGACAACCCGAACGGCTCGGCGCTCGACATCGCGGGCATCCTGAACGAGCGTGGCAACGTCCTGGGCCTCATGCCGCATCCCGAGCGCGCCATCGACAAGGCGCTGGGCGGCACCGACGGCGCGCTTCTCTTCCGCTCGCTGGTGGAGGCGTTGGCATGACCGAGGTCACCCCGGCCGTCGCCGCCGAGCACGGCCTTTCGGTCGACGAGTACGAGCGCATCCTGGACATCCTGGGACGCACGCCGAACCTCGTCGAGCTCGGCATCTTCTCGGTGATGTGGAGCGAGCACTGCTCCTACAAGTCGTCGAAGGTGCACCTGAAGCGGCTGCCGACCGAGGCGCCCTGGGTGGTGTGCGGTCCGGGCGAGAACGCCGGTGTGGTCGACATCGGTGACGGCCAGGTGGTCATCTTCAAGATGGAGAGCCACAACCACCCGAGCTTCATCGAGCCCTATCAGGGGGCGGCGACCGGTGTGGGCGGGATCATGCGCGACGTCTTCACCATGGGGGCGAGGCCCGTCGCCATGCTGAACGCGCTCCGCTTCGGCGAGCCGAGCCACCCCAAGACCCGCCACCTGATCTCCGGCGTGGTGGCGGGCATCGGCGGCTACGGCAACTGCATGGGCATTCCGACCGTCGCCGGCGAGATCAACTTCCACGAACGCTACAACGGCAACATCCTGGTCAACGCCATGTGCGTCGGCGTGGCCGAAGCCGACAAGGTGTTCTACGCGGCCGCCGCCGGCATCGGCAATCCGGTGGTCTATGTCGGCGCCAGGACCGGCCGCGACGGCATCCACGGGGCGACCATGGCGTCTGCCGAGTTCTCCGAAGAGACCGAAGCCAAGCGGCCGACCGTGCAGGTGGGCGACCCCTTCAAGGAAAAACTCCTGCTGGAGGCGTGCCTGGAATTGATGGCCAGCGACGCGATCGTCGCCATCCAGGACATGGGAGCGGCCGGCCTCACCTCCTCGTCGTTCGAGATGGCCTCGCGCGGCGGGACCGGCATCGAACTCGACCTCGACCACGTGCCGGTGCGCGAGACCGGCATGACGCCCTACGAGATCATGCTCTCGGAGAGCCAGGAGCGGATGCTCATGGTGCTCCGCCAGGGGGCCGAGGAGCAGGCGGCTGCCGTCTTCCGCAAGTGGGACCTCGACGTCGCCACCATCGGCCGCGTGACCGACACCGGGCGGATGGTGCTGCGCTTCGGCGGCGCGGTCGTGGCCGACGTGCCGATCGCACCGGTGGCCGGCGCCTCGCCGGTCTACGAGCGGCCCGTCGAGGTGCCGGCGGCGCCGGTGCCGGTGGTCTCGCCGCGGGTGCCGAGCCCGCTCGCTCCGCTCGATGCGCTGCGCAAGCTCATTACGACCCCCGATCTCGCCAGCAAGCGCTGGGTCTGGGAGCAGTACGACAACACCGTCGGCGCCGATACCGTCGCCGGGCCCGGCGGCGATGCCGCCATCGTCCGCGTCCATGGCACCCAGAAGGCGCTGGCGATGACCGTCGACTGCACGCCCCGCTACGTCGAGGCGGACCCGCGCGTCGGCGGCTGTCAGGCCGTGGCGGAGGCGTGGCGGAACCTGACGGCGGTCGGCGCCACGCCGCTCGCAATCACCGACTGCATGAACTTCGGCAATCCCGAGCGACCGCGCATCATGGGCCAGTTCGCCCGGGCCATCGACGGCATGGCCGAGGCCTGCCGCGTGTTGGACTTCCCGGTCGTCTCGGGCAACGTCTCGCTCTACAACGAGACGGACGGCCGGGCGATCCAGCCGACCCCCGGCATCGGCGGCGTCGGCCTTCTGGCCGACCTCGCCAGGCGTGCCGGCATCGCCTACGACGCCCCGGACCTCACGCTGCTCTTGGTCGGCGAGTGCTTCGGCTGGCTCGGCGCCACGCTTTATCTGCGCGAGATCGCGGGCAGCGAGGACGGGGCGCCGCCGCCGGTCGACCTCGAAGCCGAGAAGCGCAACGGCCTGTTCGTTCGCGGGTTGATCGAGCGTGGGGTGGTGCGCACCTGCCACGACCTCGCCGACGGTGGTCTCCTGGTGGCGCTCGCCGAGATGGCGCTCGCCTCGAACATCGGCATGCACCTCGATGCGCCGCCGAGCGGCGTTGCCCCCACCGGCTGGTGGTTCGGCGAGGACCAGGGGCGCTACGTGCTGGCGGTACCCGGTGAGGCGCGCCGCGCCCTGCTCGCCGAGGCCCAGGCGGCGGGCGTGCTGGTCCGCTCCATCGGTCGGACCGGTGGTAATGAACTCGCGATCGCGGGGCAGGGGGCGGTCGACCTTGCGACCTTGCGCGGGTTGTCGGAAGGCTGGTTGCCTTCCTACATGGAGGCGACGGACTGACGTCCGGCGCCGAGGGGAGAGTGAACCGTGCCCATGACCGAACAGCAAATCCGCGCGATCATCACCGAAGCGCTGCCGGATGCCGAGATCACGATCGAGGATCTGGCCGGTGACGGCGATCATTACCGGGCGCACGTCACCTCGAGCGCGTTCGTCGGCAAGAGCCGTGTGCAGCAGCATCAGATGGTCTACGGGGCCTTCGGCGAGCGGATGGGCACCGAACTTCACGCGTTGGCCCTGACCACGGCGGTCCGGCCCGGCGCCTAGCGGGGGGAAGATCCATGAGCGATATCCACGCGACGATCGGCGAGCAGATCGGCAAGGACGACGTGGTCCTCTACATGAAGGGCACGCCCGTGTTCCCGCAGTGCGGGTTCTCGGCCATGGTCGTGCAGGTGCTTTCGCACGCCGGCGTCAAGTTCCAGGCCTACAACGTCCTGGAGGACCAGAACCTGCGCGAAGGCATCAAGACCTACTCCAACTGGCCGACCATTCCGCAGCTCTACGTCAAGGGCGAGTTCATCGGCGGCTGCGACATCGTCCGCGACATGTACGAGAGCGGCGAGTTGACCAAGCTGTTCGAGGACAAGGGCGTCAGCGCCTCCGCGTGAGGCGCGGGAAGGGCAGGCCAAGGGGGCTTTTGGCCCCCTTGGAAACCCCCGGCACCGGCTTCGCCGGTGCCCCTGTTGTTCGAAGTGGCGGCGGCAGGGCCGCCGCTCGGGGGTCCTAGGGGGCCAAAAGCCCCCTAGTTGTATTCTTGCAACGCTCGTTTCGAGCCCACGAAAAAGCCCGCCTTGCGGCGGGCTCGTTCGGCCATCGGGTCGAGACGGTCAGCGCGAGTAGTATTCGATGACCATGTTCGGCTCCATCTGCACCGGGAAGGGCACGTCGCCCAGCTTGGGGGTGCGGACGAGGCGGGCCTTGAGACCCTTCATGTCCATTTCGAGGTAGTCGGGAACGTCGCGCTCCTGGTTCTGCAGGGCCTCGACGACCATCAGCTTGTCGCGGCTGCGCTCGGCGACCTCGACGACATCACCCTCGCGCACCGAATAGCTCGGGATGGTCACCCGCCGGCCGTTCACCAGCACGTGGCCGTGGTTCACGAACTGCCGCGCTTGGTACATGGTCTGCACGACGTTCATGCGGAACACGACCACGTCGAGACGCCGCTCGAGCAGGCCGATCAGGTTCTCGGCAGTGTCGCCCTTGCCCTTGCTGGCCGTCTCGTAGGCGCGCCGGAACTGCTTCTCGGTCATGTTGGCGTAGTAGCCCTTGAGGCGCTGCTTCGCCAGAAGCTGCTGGCCGTAGTCGGACACCTTCTTCCGCTTCTGGCCGTGCATGCCGGGGGCATAGTTCTTCTTGGCGAGCGGATCCTTCGCCCGCCCCCACAGGTTGACGCCGAGGCGGCGGCAAATCTTGCTTTTCGCTTGAACGCGCTTCGTCATCTCGAACCGATGCTTGAGGGGCTTTCTGTCTGAGGCCGGAGGCTATAGCCCCGACCGGGCGGCGCGTCAAACGCTTATGTCCGGCCTCAGGTCACTACGAGGACGGCCAACGCCGCGAGGATCAGAAGGGCGAACACGGCGACGAGATAGCGCCGCTGGAAACGGCTGCGGACGATCTCGCCGCCGCGCGCCTTGGTGGCGGGATAGGGCTGCTCGGCGGGTCCGTCGGCTCGGGTCATCGGTTCGGCTCCTGACGCTTCGGTCCGAAACAACGCCCGAGCCGCGGCGGCGTTCCCCACTACGCTCGGTCGCGGCGCCGGGCCGGCCGGCGTTCCTGGGTCAGGCCCTTCACCAGGCCGCGCAGGGTCTGGACCTCGACCGAGCGCAACTGGCGGCGCTCGAACAGCAAACGCAGTTCCTCGATCCGCTTGGTGCGCCGGTCCTCGCTGCGGAAGAACGCGGTGCCCTCGAGTTCGGCGACCACGTGATCCAAAAGCCCCTGCACCTCGCCCTTGGTCGCGGGCGCGAAGTCGTCGCCACCGGGTTCGATCCGGGGCGGGGTGGCATCGCCCTGCTTGAACCACTCGTAGGCGACCAGTAGCACCGCCTGGGCGAGGTTGAGCGAGGAGAAGCCCGGATTGAGCGGGACGGTGAGGATCGCGTCCGCGAGGGCGATGTCGTCGTTCTCGAGGCCGGTCCGCTCGGGGCCGAACAGCACGCCGACGCGCTCGCCGCGGCCGAGCTGCCGGCGCATGTCGTACGCAGCCTCCTCGGCGGTCAGCACCTCGATGGTGAGATCGCGGGGGCGCGCGGTGGTGGCGAGTACGCGGTTGAGGTCGGCGACCGCATCCGCCGTGGTCGGATGGATCGTGAGACCGTTCAGGACGGCGCTCGCGCCCGAGGCGGCGTTCACCGCCTTCGCATTGGGCCAGCCGCAGGGCGGATCGACGAGGCGCAACTCGGTCAGGCCGAAATTGAGCATTGCCCGGGCGGTGGTGCCGACGTTCTCGCCCATCTGTGGCCGAACCAGGATGACGACCGGCGTGGGGCCCGTGGGCACGTCGAAGCGGCGATCGGTTCCGGCCATCTCAGGCAGCGTTCCGCAGGCCTTCGAGGAACAGCTTGTAGGCGACCGCGTCGCTGAGTGCCACGAACGACGCATCGAGGATGTTGGCCGAGACGCCGACCGTCGACCATGTGCGGCCCTGATCGTCGCGGCTGTCGATGACCACCCGCGTCACGGCGGCGGTGCCGGCGTCGGGGTTGATGATGCGCACCCGGTAGTCGACCAGATGCATCCGCTCGAGGGCCGGGTAGGTCGGCACGAGCGCTGTGCGCAGCGCCCGGTCGAGCGCGTCCACGGGCCCATCGGCATCGGCCACGTGGAAGTGGCGCGCGCCGTCCACCTCGACCTTCACGGTCGCCTCGGAGACAGTCACCTTCTGGCCCTTGGCGTTGAACCGCCGCTCGGTGATCACCCGAAAGCCGATCAGGCTGAAATAGTCGGGCACCTGACCGAGCGAGCGGCGGGCCAGCATCTCGAAGCTCGCGGCGGCGCCTTCGAAGGCGTAGCCCTGAGATTCCTTGGCCTTTACCTCGGTCAGCAGCGCGCCGACCGCGTCCTTCGGCGCCGGGCAGCCGATCGCCTGGAGGCGGGCCGCGAGATTGGCTCGGCCCGCCTGGTCGGAGACGACGATGTCGCGGCTGTTGCCGACCGCCTCGGGCGGGACGTGCTCGTAGAGGCTCGGGCTCCGCGCCACGGCCGAGGCGTGGAGGCCGCCTTTGTGGGCGAAGGCGTTGCGCCCGACATAGGCCGCACCGTCGTGGGGCGTGCGGTTGAGGATGCTGTCGAACCAGCGCGACAACGCGGTCAATTCCCGCAGCCGTTCCTCGGGGATGCCGCAGTCGTAGCCCTCTTTGAGGACCAGGGTCGGCAGCAGGCTCACGAGGTTGGCGTTGCCGCAGCGCTCGCCGAGGCCGTTCAGGGTGCCCTGCACCTGCCGGCAGCCGGCCCGGACGGCGGCGAGGCTGTTGGCGACGGCACAGCCCGTGTCGTCGTGGGTGTGGATGCCGAGCCGCGCGTCGGGCAGGGCCGCCCGCACCGCGTGCACCACCGCCTCGACCCGATGCGGCAGCGTGCCGCCGTTGGTGTCGCAGAGCACCAGCCAGTCGGCGCCGCCGCGCTGGGCGGCCTCGAGGCAGGCGAGGGCGTAGGCCGGATCCTGCGCGTAGCCGTCGAAGAAGTGCTCGGCGTCGAACATCACCTCGGGGCTGTGCTGGCGCGCAGCCTCGAGGCTCTCCTCGATCATGGCGAGGTTCTCGTCGAGTTCGGCGCCCAAGGCTTCGGTGACGTGCCGGGTCCAGGTCTTGCCGACCAGGGTGATCACCGGAACCTTGGCCTGGAAGTGGGGTTGCAGGCCCGGATCGTTGGCCGCACTGCGCCCGCTGCGCCGGGTCATGCCGAACGCCGCGAGCCGGCTGCGCGCCAAGTTCGGCGGGCGGGCGAAGAACGCGTCGTCGGTCGGATTGGCGCCGGGCCAGCCGCCCTCGATGTAGTCGAAGCCGAGCCGGTCGAGGGCGGCCGCGATCTTCAGCTTGTCGTCGACGCTGAAGTCCACGCCCTGGGTCTGCGCACCGTCGCGCAGGGTGGTGTCGTAGAGGTAGAGCCGCTCGGCCATCGCGTTCTCGTCTCGTCTCGCCAGGGGCCGCACCTAAAGCCCAAACCGTGCGGCATCGCAACAGGCCCTTGGCCGCGGCGTCCCGAGCATGGGCACGGATCCGTTCGGCGCTAAAGTGGAGAGCGGACGTCGAAGGAGGGTGGTGGTGAGCGAGGAACGAGACGGCGCGCGGATTCTGGCCCCGCCGCCGGTGCTGTTCGTTGCCGCGTTGGGGCTGGGGCTGG
>JBMCMJ010000089.1:0-9788 GCA_048615135.1 Pseudomonadota bacterium | reverse complement strand
GCCACTTCGCTGCACCAAACCGTCGAACGGGTCGAGCTGGACGCCGAGTACATGCTCGAAGGTGCCTCGGGCCAAACCGTGCGCGAGGCCTTGCGCGGCCACCGCTTCGCCGGAACCAACCGCCACGGCAAATACCTGTTCGTCGCGCTCGACGAGGGCCCGTGGCTGGTCCTGCACTTCGGCATGACGGGCTATCTGCGCTACGACAAGGGGCAGGATCCGCCGCCCGACCACACCCGCATGCTGATCGGCTTCGACAACGGGCACCGGCTGTGCGGCGTGTGGCGGCGCCGGCTCGGGCGGATCGATCTCGCGGACGACGTGGCCGACTTCGTCGAGGCGCAGGACCTCGGCCCCGATGCCTTCGCCCTGGGCCTCGAGCCGTTCGAGGCGATGCTGAACGACCGCCGTGGTGGGCTGAAATCGGCCCTGATGGACCAGAGCTTCATCGCCGGGCTCGGCAACGTCTACGGCGACGAGGTCCTGTTCCGGGCGGGTCTGCTGCCGGATCGCAAGGCCAAGGACCTGGATCACGACGAGATCGCCGACCTCCACCGCGCGCTCCGCCACGTGCTGCGGACGGCGATCGACCGGCAGGCCGATCCCGAGGAGATGCCATCGACCTGGCTGTTGGGCCATCGCCGCGAGGGCGCGCACTGCCCCCGTTGCGGCCATGCGCTGCGCCACGACAAGGTCGCCGGCCGCACGGCCTGGTACTGTCCGCACTGCCAGCACTGACGCCGAAAATCCGCGTCCGGCGCTCGTTCGATCAGGCGTCGGCCAGGGTCAGGCCGGCCAGGTCGATCTCCGGGGTGCGCCCGGCGATCACGTCGGCGACGACCCGCGCCGAGCCCATCGACATGGTCCAGCCGATGTGGCCGTGGCCGGTGTTCAGGTAGAGGTTGCGCTTGGGGCTCGAGCCCAGGATCGGCGTGCCCTTGGGCGTCATCGGCCGCAGCCCGGCCCAGGCACTCGCTTTGTCGTAGGCGGCGCCGTTCGGAAACAGCCGGCGGATCGTGGCGAGCATGTGCGCCGTGTCCTTGGCCGAGACCGACTTGTCGAAGCCGGCGAACTCGGCGGTGGCCGTGACCCGCAGCCGATCGCCGAGCCTCGACCACGCGATCAGGTACTTCTCGTCCACGCCACAGAGCTGCGGCGCCCCGTTGGCGCCGTCGATCGGGATGGTCAGTGCGTAACCCTTCACCGGGTAGATCGGCAGCGAGAAGCCGAGCGAGCGGGTGAAGATCTGGCTGAAGGCGCCGAGGGCGAGGACGTAGGCATCCGCCTCGATGCGGCCTTGGTCGGTGACGACGCCCGTGATCCGGTCGCCCTCGCTCTCCAGTCGGTCGATGCGCGTGGACCAGCGAAAGGTGACGCCGAGGGCTTCGGCGCAGTGCGCCGCCAGCAGATTGGTGAACTTGTGGCAGTCGCCGGATTGGTCGCTCGCGCAGTAGATGGCACCCGCGAGGTTGTCCCGGTCGGGGGCGAGCGCGGGTTCGATCTCGACCGCGCGGTCGACGTCGACCGGCTCCAGGCCGACGCCGTTGTCGGTCAGCACCCGCAGGCCCGCGACGCCGCGCTCGAAGTGCTCGCGGTCGCGGTAGACGTAGATGGCCCCCTGGGATTGCAGGTCGTAGTCGGGCGCCAACTCGGCGTTCACGTCGGCGAAGGTGGCCTGCGAGTAGAGGCAGAGGCGCACCTTGTGGGCGGTGTTGATGGCGGCGCGTTCGGCCGGGCATTCCTTCAGGAATTTCCAGCACCACGCCCACATCGCCGGGTCGAGCCGCGGCTCGAGCCGGAGCGCCACGTCGTCGCGGAACAGCGATTGCCAGAGAATCTTCGGCGCCCGGGGCGAGGCCCAGGTGTAGGCGTGGCCGGGCGAAATCATGCCGGCGTTGGAGAAGCTCGTCTCCATTGCCGCCCGCTCGTGCTGGTCGACGACGGTCACCTCGTGCCCGTCGCGGGCGAGCCAGAAGGCGGTGGTGATGCCGACGACACCCCCACCCAGCACGGCGATGCGCATCCGCCCGGCCTCCGCTCAGCGTGCGGCGATGACGCCGATCTCGACCGTGTACTGCGGTGCTGCGAGCTTCGATTCGACGCAGGCGCGCGCCGGGGCGTTGCCCGGGGCGACCCAGGCGTCCCAGACCTCGTTCATCTCGTTGAACGTGCCGATGTCGGTCAGCCAGATGGTGGCGGACAGCAGCTTGCTCTTGTCGGTGCCGGCCTTGGTGAGCAGGGCGTCGATCTGCGCCAGGATCGCCTTGGTCTGGGCGGCGACGCTCTCGCCGGGGGCGGACTGCGCCACCTGACCGGCCAGGTAGACGGTGTCGCCGTGCACCACGGCCTGGCTCATGCGCGTACCGGTGTCGATCCGCTCGATGCTCATCGGGTCCTCCTCTGAATGAAGCCGCGCGACCTTAGCGAGGGCCATACGCCTTTCACAACTGCCATTGCCGGATGCCGTGCCTGCTCTTGCCGTCGCGGCCGCCGCCGATTAGCGTCGCGAGGGCGGCGTTTCCGGGGAGGGGGCACATGGACGACGCGATCGGCGTGATCGAACGCGAGGCGGACGGGTTGCAGGTCAACCTCGAGCATCTGCCGTTCGAGACCGACGGGGGGGTCGGCGCCCGGGCCTCGGTCGGCCTGCTCGTGCTCGAGGTGGACCAGACGATCGAGGACGAGGTGCGGACCGTCTGGCCGCGGGACGGCGTCGGTCTCTATGCGACGCGGCTGCCGAACGACCCGATGATCACGCCCGAGACGCTGCGCGCCATGGAGGCGCGGATCGCGCCGACCACGGCGCTGCTCGCGCCCCCGGCCGATCTCTCGGTGATCGGTTTCGGCTGCACGTCGGCGGCCATGGTGATCGGCGAGGAACGGGTCGCCGAATTGGTCCGCAGCGTGCGGCCCGGCGTCAAGGTGACCGATCCGGTGACCGCGATGCTGGCGGCATTCCGCGCCCTGGGCGTGCGTCGGATCGGCCTGCTCACCCCCTACATCGCCGAGATCAACCAGGCGATGCGTGCGGCCCTGATGGCGCGCGGGCTGGACGTTCCGGCCATGGCGTCGTTCAACGAGAGCGACGACACCGTGGTGGGGCGGATCACGCCGGCTTCGATCGTGGCGGGCGTGGAGCGGCTGGCGGCGCTCGACTCCTGCGACGGCGTGTTCGTCTCGTGCACCTCGCTGCGCGTCGTGAAGATCGCCGAGGAGATCGAAGCGCGCACCGGCAAGCCCGTGACGTCCAGCAACCACGCCATGGCGTGGCACATGTTGCGGCTCGCCGGCATCGACGATGTCATCCCGGGCTACGGCCGTCTCTACCGTACACCGCTCGCCGGCTGACGGCTGCCGTCCGATGAACGCCGACCGCCGGGCCCGCAATCTCGGCTACTTCTCCCACGAGGCGGCCGCCCGCTTCCCTGATCGTCCGGCGATCATCGATCTGTCGCGCACGCCCGCCCGCGAGGTGACCTACGCGGAACTGGAAGCGCGCCTCGACAGGGTCGCGCGCCTCGTGACCGAGCGCGGGCTCGGCCCCGGCGATCGGGTGGCCATGGCGGTCGGCAACCGCTTCGAATTCGTCGAGATCATGTACGGGCTGATGCGCGCGGGCGTGGTGCCCGTCCCGCTCAACATTAAGCTCGGTCGGGACCAGCTCGCCTACATCGTCGCCGATGCCCGCTGCAGGGCGGCCTTCGTCGAGCCGGGCAGCAATCGCTTCGTCGTCGACGTGGTGCGCGACGCGGGGCTCCGGCCCTGCTTCGCGTTCGAGCCTCTACCGGAGGGTTTCGAGCCCTACGAGGCGGCCCTCGAGGCGACGCCCGCGGCCTTCGAGCCCCCCGAGCTCGCGGACGACCACCCCTCGTTCCACCCCTACACCTCCGGCTCGACCGGCCGGCCCAAGGGCGTGATCCTGACCCATGCGGGCCAGCTCTGGTGGATCCGCTGCGTGCAGCGCTACTGGCCGGCCACACCCGAGGCCCGCGCCCTCGCGGCCATGCCGCTCTACCACAAGAACGCGATGGCCGGTGCGATCAAGCCGATGCTGCACGCGGGCGGCTCGGTCGTGCTCCTGCCCGACTTCGAGCCCCGCCGCTTCGTCGAGACGCTCGCGACCTATCGCTGCACCAAGACCGGCGGAGTGCCCGCCGCCTTCTCGATGATGCTCCGCCACCAGGATCTGATCGCGCGGCTCGACTTCTCGGCGCTGCAGTCGATCACCATCGGCTCGGCGCCGGTGACGCGCGAACTCGTCGAGCGAATCGAGGCGGCGTTCGGCGTGCCGGTCGGGGAGAGCTACGGCCTCACCGAAGGCGGTCCCGTGATGCTCGGCCCGCCGCTCGACGGCCGGCGCGTGCCGCACGGGAGTTGCGGGGTGGCTTGGCCCGAGGGCGAGGTGAAGCTGGTCGGGCCGGACGGCCGAGAGCATCCGAGCGACGGCGAACTCTGGGTCAAAAATCCGGGCGTCACCCCGGGCTATTACGAACTCCCCGAGGTCAACCGCGAGCGGCTGGTCGACGGCTTCCTCCGTACGGGCGATCTGTTCCATCGCGACGAGGCGGGCTTCTTCTACTTCCGCGGCCGGGTCGACGACATGTTCAATTCCGGCGGCGAGAACGTCTATCCGAAGGAGGTCGAGAACCTCCTGCTGGCGCATCCGGCGGTGGCGGACGCCTGCGTCGTCCCGGTGCCGCACGCCATCAAGGGGCAGGTCCCGGTCGCCATGGTCATGCCGGAGGCCGCCGGGGCCATCTCGGCCGACGCGTTGAAGGCCTACACGCTGGAGCAGGGGCCCGCCTATGCGCACCCGCGGCGGATCGATCTGGTCGAGACGATCCCCCTGAACGGTGCGGGCAAGATCGACCGGGCCGTGGTGACCCGCCTGATGGCCGAGCGCCACGCCGATCTCGCCAAGCTGCCCGACTGAGCCCGGAGGAAACGATGGCGGCACGCAGCACGGACGAACGCTACGGTCGGGTGGCCGTGATCCTGCACTGGTTGAGCGCCGCCCTGATCATCGGCCTGATGATGGCCGGCTACCGGGCGGCAGATGCGGTCGATGCGCAAGCGAAGGCGGCGATCCTCCGCCTGCATGTGCCCATCGGCATCCTCGTCCTCGTGCTGACCCTCGCGCGGATCGGCTGGTGGCTCGCCGCCGACCGCACCCGGCCCGGCGCGCCGCCCGGCACGCCACATGTGCAGGCGTTGGTGGCCCGCGTGGTGCATCGCTTGCTGCTGCTCGGCGTGGTCCTCGCCGGCCTCTCCGGGATTGCCCTGATGGTCCTGTCGGGAGCGGGGGCCGTTCTGTTCGACGGCGCGCCGGGACCGTTGCCCGAGTTCTGGGACTACCCGCCGCGCTGGGTGCACTGGGCGATGGGGCAACTCCTGTCGCTCCTGCTGCTCGTGCACATCGCTGCCGCGCTCTACCATCACTTCTGGCGGCGCGACCGGATCTTCGCGCGGATGGGCTTCGGCCGCTGACGGCTCACCAGAGCGTGTAGCCGCCGTCGATGACGATCGCGGCCCCGGTGACGTAGCGGGCGGCATCGCTCGCGAGCCAGACGGCGAGCGGGCCCAGGTCCTCGGGCTCGCCGAAGCGGCCCATCGGCGTGCGCTCGAGGATGCCCTCGATGACTTCCGGCTTCTCGCGTGCCCAGCGGCGATTGGGCTCGGTCATGAACACGCCCGGGCAGATCGCGTTGACCGTGATGCCGAAGGGTGCCCAGTCGGCGGCGACCGCACGGGTGAACTGGACCACCGCCGCCTTGGCGGCCTCGTAGTGCCGACCCTCGAGGTTGCGTCCGGCGACGAAGGCGTTGATCGAGGCGACGTTGACGATCCGTCCGCCGGCGCCGCGCTGGAGCATCGCGCCGCCGATCACCTTGGTGCCGACGAAGGTGCTCGTCAGGTTGAGGTCGACCAGCGCCTGCCAGCGCTCGAGCGGCATCTCGGCCGTGGCGGTCGGCTCGCGCCGGCCGCCCACGTTGTTGATCAGGATGTCGAACGAACCGTGCTCGGCGAGCGCCTGCCGCGCGGTCCTCTCCGCCGTCGCGGGCACGCCCATATCGGCGACGATGCCTTCCGCCTTGCGGCCGAGTGCTCGGATCTCGTCGCAGGTCCGCTCCAGGCTCGCGGCGTCGCGCCCGGTGAGCACCACCTCGCAGCCGACCTCGGCGAGCGCCAGGGCCATCTCGCGGCCGAGCCCGCGGCTGCCGCCGGTCACGAAGGCGCGTTTGCCATCCAGCCGGAAGCGGTCGAGCACGCCCATCGCCTCAGATCCCGAACAGGCCGTGGAACCGACCGAGAAAGGTCTTGAGCCGCTCGCTTTCGGGGTTCTTGAACACCTCCGCCGGCGGACCCGCCTGGGCGATCCGCCCCTGGTCCATGAACACCACCCGATCGGCGACGTCGCGCACGAACAGCATCTCGTGGCTGACGACGATCATCGTCATGCCGCTCTTGGCAAGGTCCTGCATCACCGCCAGCACCTCCGCCACCAGTTCCGGGTCGAGCGCCGAGGTCACCTCGTCGAACAGGACGAGCCGCGGCTCCATCGCCACCGCGCGGGCGATGGCCACCCGCTGCTGCTGGCCGCCGGAGAGCTGATAGGGATAGTGGTCGCGCCGCTGGCTGAGCCCCACCCGGTCGAGCCAATTCCGCGCCCGGTCGCGCGCCTCGCCCGTGGGCAAGCCCCTGACCTTGGTCAGGCCGAGCATGACGTTCTGCTCGGCGGTCATGTGCGGAAACAGGTTGAAGCTCTGGAAGACGAAGCCGATCCGCGCCCGCTGCGCCGAGACGGCCCGCTCGGACAGCCGCTGGCGACGGCCGTTGACGCGCCGGTAGCCGATCGGCTCGCCATCCAGGTCGATCTCGCCCTGCTGGTATTCCTCCAGGAGGTTGACGCAGCGCAGGAAAGTCGTCTTGCCGGAGCCGGACGACCCGATCAGCGCCACCACCTCGCCCTGATGCACCTCCAGATCGATGCCCTTCAGGACCTCGGTCTCGTCGTAACGCTTGTGGATGTCGACCGCGCGCAGGAGGGGAGGGGCCATGGACCTCAATACCGCATGTAGGCGAAACGCCGCTCGAGATAGGCGCCGAGCTGCGACAGCGTGAAGTTGATGACGAAGAAGCAGAACGCGGCTGCCAGGTAGAACTCGATGATCATGTAGTTGCGGGCAACCGTCTGCTGCGTGGCGAGCAGCAGTTCCACCACACCGATGATGGAGAGGAGCGTCGTCGCCTTGACCATCTCGACCGCCGTGTTGACCCAGGGCGGCAGCACCCGGCGGGCGGCCTGCGGCAGGATCACGTACCAGAGCCGCGGGGCGAAGGTCATGCCGATCGCTTTGGCGGCCTCGGTCTGGCCCTGGGGGATCGACTGGATGGCGCCGCGGATCGTCTCGGCCATGTGCGCCGCGCAGAAGGCGCCGATGGCGATCACCCCGGCCCAGAACGCCGGGACGTTGATCTTGAAGAACGACAGGCCGAAGTACCAGAAGAAGATCAGGACCAGCACCGGGATGCCGCGCATCACGTCGACGTAGAGCCGCACCAGCCAGCGGAACGGCCACGCAGCATAGACCAGGACGACGCCGAGCAGCACGCCCGCGAGCGTGCCGGCGACGATGATGTAGACCGACAGTTCGACCGTGGTCGCCATCGCGTTCAGGAGCGACCAGCGGGCGATCCACGCCTCGCCGAGGAAGGTGCCGCGCTCGAGGGTGAACATCTCAGCGCACCGAGGCGAAGCGCCGCTCGACCTGGCGGAGCGTCAGGGCGATGGCGTAGGAGGCCATGAGGTAGAGGGCACTCGCCGTCAGCCACACCTCGATCACCCGGAAAGTGTTGGCGTTGACCTGCCGTGCCGTGAAGGTCAACTCGGGCACGGCGATGGCGGCGGCGAGCGAGGTGTCCTTGAACAGCGAAATCAGGTTGTTGCTGATCGCCGGCAGCGTGATGCGGAACATCACCGGCAGGACCACGTAGCGCTGCCGCTGCCAGGGGGTGAGGCCGATCGCTTTCGCCGCCTCGCGATACTGGTTGGGCATCGAGGCGAGGCCCGTGCGGAACACCTCGCACATGTAGGCGCCGGCGTAGAGCGTCAGGGTCAGGATGAACGACTCGATCTTGCCCAGCCCGTAGACACCCGCCTGCGGCAAGCCGAAATAGACGAAGATGATCAGCAAGAGTAGCGGCGTGTTGCGGACGAACTCCACATAGGCCCAGACCGGCCAGTCGAGCCACTTGATCTTCGAGGTGCGGGCGAAGGCGCAGGCGAGGCCGATGATCGAGCCCATGACGAGCGAGACCACGGCGAGGCCGAGGCCGAGCGCCAGCGCCTGCAGAAAGGCGTCCATGTTCCGCCCGATGACGGACCAGTTGAAGTTGTAGGTGATCATGGGGCGGGGACGGCTCCGACGCGGGCGGGGCGGACCATGCCGCCCCGCCTCCGGCTCAGGCGAATTCCTGCGGGAAGCCCACGAGCGGCGTCGGCAAGGTGATCCCGAACCACTTTTCGTAGGAGGCGGCGAAGGTGTCGAAATCCACCCCCATCATCGCCTCCTTGTAGACCGTGTTGATCCAGTTCAGCCAGATCGGGTCGCCCGGCTTGACCGCCGAGGCGTAGGAGTTGGGCATCCAGCCATAGCCCGAATCGAGATACCGGTCGGGGTTCTGCTGCATCAGCCAGCGCATCGCCGACTGGTCGGCGAGATAGGCATCGACGCGGCGCGCATTCAGCGCTTGGAGCGTCGTGTCCGGGCTGTCGAACTGGTCGACCTGGGCCTCGGGCAGGCCCTTGTGCACCCAATCCTCGATGAAGACGTTCTGCATCGCCCCGACCCGGACGTCGCCGCCGGCCTCCAGCATTTCGGCGTGGGTCTTGAAGCGCGACCCCTCGGCGAGGACCATCAGGCCGACGCCCTCGCGGTAATAGGGGATGGTGAACTCCACCTGCTGGGCGCGGCCGGGGGTGATCGTCATCCACTGGACGATGACGTCGACCCGGTCGGTGATCAGGCTCGGGATGCGGGCATCCGAGCCCTGCAGGACGAACTCGACCTTGGTCTCGTCGTCGAACAGGCTCTTGGCGATCAGACGGGCGAGGTCGATGTCCATGCCGACCAGCGTGCCGGTGTCGTCCTCGAAGTGCCAGGGCGGGTTGGTCGAACCCGTGCCGACGATCAGGTGCCCGCGGTCGAGCACTTGGTACAGCGTGCTGCGCGCGGTGTCGAAGGTCTGCGCCTTGGCCGTCCGCGCGCCGAACAATGCGGAACCGGCAGCCCCGGCCACGGCACCCGCGGCACCCAGGCCCATCAGCCCCCGCCGCGCCAGCGCGCCGAAACCCTTGCGATGATCGGTCATGTCCTCTCCCCGTTGGTGCCGCGGCTCCCGTCGCGGCGTTTTCTCGTTGGACCAGCGCCGCGCGGCGCGCAACGGCGCGTGCTCTTCGACCTTAGGCGGTAGCGCGTGCCCGGAAAAACAGGGTTCATGGAGCGCATGCCCGTGCCGTGGCGGCTTCGATGGATCAGGTCGTCGGGCGGTACAAGACAGGGGGCTTTTGGCCCCCTGGCCCCCGACCGACGGCCAAGGCCGTCGGACTTAAGGTGGCGACGGCAAGGCCATCCCGAATGACCGAAGTGGCGATGGCAAAGCCATCGCCCGGGGGGCGCGGGGGGACCATCAAGTCCCCCCGCTCCTTCCGAATGCGTCACTGGACTAGGCGCCGAGCGGGTTGGGGATGTAGCCGACGAAGCTGGTGATCTTCCAGCGGCCGTCGA
>JBMCMJ010000088.1:0-10121 GCA_048615135.1 Pseudomonadota bacterium | reverse complement strand
GCTGCCGCGGCCCTGACGTCCGCGGAAATTGCGGTTCGAGGTCGAAGCACAGCGTTCGCCCGGCGGCACGAGATCGCCGTTCATGGCCACGCACATCGAACAGCCGGGCCCGGTCCACTCGAAGCCGGCCTCGACGAAGACGCGATCCAGTCCCTCGCGTTCGGCGGCGGCCTTCACCTGCCCCGAGCCCGGCACGACGAAGGCCGGCACCTGCGCCCGGCGCCCCCGGGCGATGGCCGCCGCGGCCCGCAGGTCCTCGATGCGGCTGTTGGTGCACGAGCCGACGAACACCCGGTCGACGATGAGGCCTTCGAGCGGCTGGCCGGGGACGAGGCCCATATCGTCGAGCGTCGCCGCCATCGTGCGACGCCGGTCCGCATCCGGGCAGGTCACCGGATCGGGCACCGCGGCGGTGATCGGCAGCGCATCCTCGGGCGAGGTGCCCCAGGTGACGGTCGGCTCCACCTCGGCCGCGTCCATGACCACCTCGCGGTCGAACACCGCCTCGTCGTCGCTCGGCCGGTGGCGCCAAGCGTCGAGCGCCCGGTCCCACGCCTCGCCGCGCGGCGCCATCGGCCGCCCTTCGAGCCAAGCGAAGGTGGTGGCGTCGGGCGCGATCATGCCGGCCCGCGCCCCCGCCTCGATCGACATCTTGCAGACCGTCATCCGCGCCTCCATCGAGAGGGCGCGGATCGCCTCGCCCGCATATTCGATGACGTGGCCCGTCCCGCCGCCGGCTCCGATCCGCGCGATCAGGGCGAGGATCACATCCTTGCCGGTCACCCCCTGGCCCAGCCGGCCGTCGAGCCGGACGCGCATCCGCTTCGGCTTCTGCTGCCAGAGGGTCTGCGTGGCGAGCACGTGCGCGACCTCGCTCGTGCCGATGCCGAAGGCGAGCGCCCCCATCGCTCCGTGCGTCGCGGTATGGCTGTCGCCGCAGACGACCGTCGCCCCCGGCAGGGTGAAGCCCTGCTCGGGGCCGACCACGTGGACGATGCCCTGCTCCGCGTCGCCCTGCCCGAAACTGCGAAAGCCGAAACGCCGGGCATTGGCCGCCAGCGCCGCGACCATCCGGTCGTGGACGTCCTCGCGCCGGGCGGCACTGGAGCCCGTGGTCACGTAGTGGTCGGCCATGCCGAGGGTGAGATCGGGCCGCCGCACGGCGAGGCCCTGCCGCTCCAGCATGGCGAAGGCCTGGCTGATGGCGTCGTGGACCAGATGGCGGTCGACGTAGAGCAGCACCGCACCGTCCGGGCGGTCGAGCACCCGGTGCGCATCCCAGATCTTGTCGAACATCGGGCGCGGCATGCGCTATCGAGCCTCCGTCGGTGGTGATCCCGCGGCCATGCTGCGCCCACGGGCCGAGAGTCGCGAGGATGCGGAGCGGACCGGGCCGGCCGCAACGGACGAACCCTGTTCTTCGGTCGAGGCGGGTCGCATATTGCATCCAATAGATGAAACGGGCGGAGCGGGACAGGCTTCGCCCGCTGATTTTGTATCCACTCGAGGAGACTGGCCGTGCCGCGCAACGCCTCCCACCAGCCGGGCCGAACGGCTGCCGACCGGGTTCACGACGCCCTGCGTGCGGCCATCCTCGCGGGCGACATCGAGATCGGCGCGCGGCTGACCGAGGAGGCGATCGCCGCCCGGCTCGGGGTCAGCCGCACGCCGGTGCGGGCGGCCCTGGTCCGCCTCGCGGGCGACGGGTTCGTCGACCTGGTCCCCCATGTCGGCGCGGTGGTGCGCGGCTGGTCGCGGCGCGACGCCCGGGAGATCTTCGAGGTGCGGGCGCTTTTGGAGGGCATGGGCGCGCGCCTCGCCGCACGGCACGCGCAGACGGACGACGTCACCCGGCTCGGCGAGGCGTGCGAGCGGATGGAGTGGGCGGCCGAACAGCCCGACCCGCTGCCGCAACTCTCCGAGCTGAACCGGGCCTTCCACCTCGAGATCCTGCGCATCGGCGGCAACGAACGCCTGCGCGCGATGGCCGGCAATCTGATGGACGTCGGCTTCCTGATCCGCTCCTACCAGAGCTTCGCCGCGCGCGACGTGGCGCGCAGCATGGCCGATCACCGGGACCTCGTGCTGGCCATCGGCTCGCGCGACGAAGCCTGGGCCGAGTCGATCATGCGGGCGCACATCCTGGCCGCCAGCAACATCTTCATGGGCACGGAGGGCAAACCGGCAAAGCCCGCGGCGCTCCGGGGCGCGGTTGACACGAATTGTCCGGACAAATAAGGACGAAGGGAGCCGGCAGAGACCGGCACCAAGGGGAGGATGCCATGCCCAAGTCGACCACGGCGCTGTGCGGTCTCGGCCTTGCCCTGGCCCTGGGAACGGCGGCGCACGCCCGCACCGAATTGGTGCTGACGAGCGAGGTCGCCGCCACGCACTGGAAGACGGGCTACATGGAGCGCTTCGCCGAGCTGGTCGAGGCCAAGACCGACGGCGAGGTCAGCGTCCAGGTCTTTCCCGCGGCACAGCTCTACAACGACCGCGACGGCGTGGCGGCGCTCGGCTCGGGTGCGGTGCACATGGTCTGGCCCGTCCCGGTCCATCTGGAGACCATCGATCCGCGGGTCGGCATCGTCACCCTGCCCTTCACCCTCACCGACGCGCTGATGCAGAACCAGGACTTCGCCGCCGACTTCGTCGACCTCGTCTCGGGCTACACCGAGCCGCGCAACATCGAGGTGCTGGCCTTCCTGCGGGCGGCGGACGCGATGTTCCTCACCCGCGGCGAGGCGGTCCGCACCCCGGCCGACATCGACGGCATGAAGATCCGCGTCACCGGCGGGCGCATTCTGCTCGACGTCATGAACAGCTTCGGCGCGAGCGCCATCTCGATGCCCGCCTCGGAGATGAGCACGGCGTTCTCACAAGGCGTGATCGACGGCATCTTCACCACCCCCACCGGCTGGTCGCGCATGGTCGGCATCAGCGCCGATCATGCGGCCCTGATCCCGGGGCTCAGCCTGCTGACCTACGCCGTCGCGGTCGACAAGGCGTGGCTCGAGGGCCTGCCGGCCGCGCATCGCGACGCCATCGTCGAGAGCATCCGCGAGATCGCCCTGACCCAGTGGAGCGAGGCCATCGCCGCCGATGCGGAAGAGATCCGGACGATGGTCGGCGAGGGCGCCGACTACTGGACCGCGTCGGCCGACGAGACCGCGGTCTGGCAGGAAATGGCGGCCGAGCCGCTCGCCGCCTGGATCGCCAACCACCAGGACGTCCACGACGCCTACGAGGCCCTGCGCGCCACCCACGGCTTCTGAGTTCGCCCGTGACCGCCCCGACGCGTCTCGCCCGTGCCTGGCGCCTCTTCGAGCACGGCCTGCTCTGGAACCTCGCGACCGCACTCCTGCTGCTCGCCCTGGTGGTCATGCTCGGCGAGGCGCTGAGCCGGCTGTTCCTCGGCCGCAGCTACTACTGGGCGGAGGAGAGCGTGCGCTTCCTGGTCGTCTGGTCGTTCTTCCTGACCCTGGCGGTCGCCGGCCGCGAGGGTCGCCACATCCGCACCTCGGTGCTGGTCGACGCCCTGCCGCCCGCGCTCAAGCGGCTGGCGGACGGGCTCGCGGCCCTTGCCGGCCTCGTCTTCGCCCTGTTGCTCACCTACGCCGCGTTCCAGCACATGGGCGGGCTTTGGCGGATGGGCCTGATGACCGAATCCAACCTCGATCTGCCCATGTGGCTGGTCTACGCCTGCGTCCCGCTCTCGGGCATCCTGTTCTCGCTCTGGTTCGCCCAGGCGCTGTGGTCGGTCCTGCGCGGCGGTCGCCCGTTCGACCACGCCGGCCCGACGCACTGACCGCCGCCGATGCTGCTCGCCGCCACGGCCCTCCTGTTCCTGCTGCTCGCGAGCGGCAGCCACGTCGCCGTGGCCCTCGGCCTCGTCACGGCGGGGCTGCTCCTCGCGGTCACGGGCGTGCCGCCGGTGATCATCGGCCAGACCGCGTTCAAGGCGGTCAACAGCTACGCGCTGGTCGCGGTGCCGTTCTTCGTGCTGGTCGGCGACCTGATGATGCGCGGCCGGCTGACCGAAATCATCGTCCAGCTGATCGGCTCGGTGATGCGCGTGCTGCGCGGCGGGCTCGCCATGACGGTGACCCTCGCCTGCGTGTTCTTCGCCGCCGTCTCGGGCTCGAGCGTCGCCTCGGCGGCGGCGATCGGCTCGTCCTCCGTCAAGGCGCTGCAGGACGAGGGCTACCCGCCGCGCTTCGCCGCTGCCCTCGTCGCCGTGGGCGGCACGCTCGGCATCATGATCCCGCCGTCGCTGGTCTTCATCATCATCGGCTCGATCATCGGCCTGCCGATCGACCGGTTGTTCCTCGCGGGCATCCTGCCGGGCCTGCTCGAGGCGGCCCTCATGCTGCTCGGCACCTATCTTTTGTCCCGCACGCACGGCTACGGCCGGCGGGCCGAGACGGTCGACTGGCCGGGCTTTCGCCGCCAGCTGCCGCTGGCCCTGCCGGCGCTGCTGATGCCGGTGCTGATCCTGGGCGGCATCTACGGCGGCTTCTTCACGCCGACCGAGGTCTCGGCGGTGGCCGCCGCCTATGCGCTCGTGCTCTGCGTGCTGGTCTACCGCTCGATCCGCCCGCGCGAGGTCTGGGGGATCGCCAAGCAGACGGTGCTCACCACCTCGATGATCTTCGCGGTGGTGATGGGCGGCAGCCTCTTGGGCTTCATGCTCACCCGCATGGGCATCTCGCGCGACCTCGCGGCGTTCGTCACCGAGCACGGCGTCGAGCCCTGGATGTTCCTGCTGTTCGTCAACGTGCTGCTGCTGGTGCTCGGCATGTTCCTCGACGGCGTGTCGCTGGTCGTGCTCGCGGCACCGGCGCTGTTCCCGATCGCCATGCAGCTCGGCATCGATCCGATCCACTTCGCGGTGATCATGGTGGCCAATGTCGAGATCGGCACGCTGACCCCGCCCGTGGGCCTCAACCTGTTCGTCATCAGCGGCATCGCCCGCCTGCCGCTGGAACAGGTCGTGCGCGGCGTGCTGCCGTTCTACGCGCTGCGCCTCCTGTCGCTCGCCATCATCACCTACGTGCCGTGGGTCAGCCTCGCCCTGGTGCGTTGACGGTGGGGGGCCAGGGCCTATTGTCCGGACAATTGAGAACGAACCTGACGGGAGATCGGGGATGCAGGCAGAGAGGGAACCGCAGGTCCAGCGCACCCCGACCGGGCGCTACCTCGAGGATTTCGTCGTCGGCGACGTCTACGAGCACTGGCCCGGGCGGACCATCACCGACTACGACAACACGGCCTTCAGCCTGCTGACGATGAACGCGCATCCCCTGCACTGCGACGCGCACTACGCGGCCGGCAGCGAGTTCGGCAAGCCGCTGGTCAACAGCGCGCTCACCCTCGCCATCGTCGTCGGCATGACGGTCAACGACGTCAGCATGAAGGCGATCGCCAATCTCGGCTGGTCCGACATCGAGCTGACGGCCCCGGTTTTTCCGGGCGACACGATCTACGCCCGCTCGGAGGTGCTGAAGGTGCGCGAGAGCCGCTCGCGGCCGACCCAGGGCATCGTGACCACCCGCACCACCGGCTACAAGCACGACGGCACCGTCTTCATGACCTTCGTGCGCAACTCCCTGATCCCCAAGCGCGGCCACGGCGTCGACGACGCCACGTCCTGACCGGAGCCCGGCCCATGTCCCCGAGCGGTCCCGAACGCACCCTCGCCCGCTTCACCGCCGACCTCGCCTTCGACGCCGTTCCGCAGCCGGTGCGCGCGCGGGCGAGGCATCACATCCTCGATGCGACCGGCATCGCCTTCGCCGCCGGCACCCAGGACTTCGCCCACCGCACCCTGACGGGGCTCGTGGGTCTCTCGGGCAGCGGCCGGGCCAAGGTGTTCGGCCAGCCCTGGCGCCTGCCGGTGCGCGACGCGGCGATGGCCAACGGCTTTCTCTGCCACGGCCTCGACTTCGACGACACGCACCTCGAGGGCGTCGTCCATCCCACGGCGGCCATCTGGCCGGCCGCCCTGGCGGCAGCGCTGCACGCGGGCGCCGACGGCCGGGCGCTGCTCGCCGGCTACGTCCTCGGCGTCGAGGCGTCGGTCCGGCTCGGCGCCTCGGCGAGCGGCCGCTTCCACGCGGCGGGCTGGCATCCGACCGGCGTGGTCAACACCTTCGCCGCCGCGCTCGCCTGCGGGCGGATCATGGACCTCACCGAGGAACAGCTGATCCATGCCCAGGGGATCGCCCTGTCGATGGCGGGCGGCAGCCTCGAATTCCTCGCCGACGGCGCCTGGAACAAGCGCCTGCACCCCGGCTGGGCGGCGATGGCCGGGCTCACCGCCGCGTCGTTGGCGAAAACCGGCTTCCAGGGCATCAGCCATCCCTATGACGGCCGCTTCGGGCTCTACGCGATGCTGCTCGGCGAGCAGGCCGACACTGCCGATCCGGCCGGGGCCCTCGCCGATCTGGGCGAGCGCTGGTCGCTGCTCGACACCGCGATCAAGCCTTACCCCGCCTGTCACTTCACCCACGGCTGCATCGAGGCGGGTCTGCGGCTCGCCGAGCGCTTCGCCGATCATCCCGACCGCATCGCGCGGATCACGGCGCTGGTGCCGCAGGAGGTGGTGGCGGTGGTCTGCGAGCCCGTGGCGGCGAAGCGCCGTCCGCAGAACGGCTACGATGCCCAGTTCAGCATCCCCTTTCTGGTGGCGGCGGCGATCCTGCGCGGCCGTGTCGGTCTCCAGGAGATCGAGCCGGCGGCGCTGGCCGACGAGGCGATCCTCCAGCTCGCCGACCGGATCGACTACGCGATCGACCCCGAGAGCGGCTTTCCCCGGCACTATTCGGGGGAACTGGTGGTGGACCTCGCGGGCGGCGGCAGCCTGCGCGAGCGGGTGCCGATCAATCTCGGCGCCGCCGACCGGCCGCTCGGCGAAGCGGACATCGTGACCAAGTTCCGCGGCAACATGGCGCTCGCGGTCGGCACCGAGCGGGCGGAGCGGGTCATGGCGGCCCTGCTCGCACTCGACCGGGTCGGGCCCGACGTGCTCGACGCGCTGCTTTGAGGGAGGCGAGCATGACCGACAGAGCCGACTTGGCGGAAGAGGAGCGGCTGATCGTCGACAGTCTCGAGCGCTTCCTCGACCGCGAGGTGCGCCCGCACACCCACCGCCTCGAACACGACGACGTCTACCCCGAGGCGATCGTCGCCGGGATGAAGGAACTCGGCCTGTTCGGCGCCACCATTCCCCAGGACTACGGCGGCCTGGGGCTGTCCGCCCCGACCTATGCGCGGATCATCGAGACCATCGCCCACGAGTGGATGTCGCTCACCGGCATCATCAACTCGCACCTGATCATGGCCTTCATCGTCCAGCGCATGGGCACCGAGGCGCAGCGCCGCGCGTTCCTGCCGCGCTTCGCCAATGGTGAGCTGCGCGGCGGCCTCGCCCTGACCGAGCCCGACTGCGGCACCGACCTGCAGGCGATCCGCACCCACGCCCGGCGCGACGGCGACGACTACGTGATCAACGGCACCAAGACCTGGATCAGCAACGGCATCCACGGCTCGTGCTTCGCGCTCCTGGTCAAGACCGACCCCACGGCCGACCCGCGCCACCGGGGCATGAGCATGTTCCTCGCCGAGAAGGGCCAAGGCTTCCGGGTCAGCCAGAAGCTCGAGAAGATCGGCTACAAGGGCATCGACAGCGCCGAGTTGGTGTTCGAGGACTACCGCATCCCGGCCGATCGGCTGATTGGCGGCGTCGAGGGCAAGGGCCTGCAGTGCGCTCTCTCCGGCCTCGAGCTCGGCCGGGTCAACATCGCCGCCCGCGGCGTCGGCGTGGCGCAGCGCGCCCTCGACGAGGCGGTGCGCTACAGCCAGCAGCGGCGCACCTTCGACAAGCCGATCCACGCCCATCAGGCGGTCGCCCTCAAGCTCGCCGACATGGCGACGCGGGTCGAGGCGGCGCGGCTGTTGACGACCAACGCCGCCCGCAAGCTCGAGGCCGGCGAGCGCGCCGACATGGAGGCGGGCATGGCCAAGCTGTTCGCCAGCGAGGCGGCGATCGAAAATTCCCTGGAGGCCATGCGCATCCACGGCGGCTACGGCTATTCCAAGGAGTTCGTCGTCGAGCGGCTCTACCGCGACGCGCCACTGCTGGCCATCGGCGAGGGGACCAACGAGATCCAGCGCTTGATCATCGCCAAGCGGCTGATCGAGCGGCATCCGGCCTGAGCCGATGCTGCCGCTCGAAGGGGTCACCATCCTCGCCGTGGAGCAGTACGGCGCCGGCCCGTTCGGCACCATGCTGCTCGCCGACATGGGTGCCGTCGTGCTCAAGATCGAGAACCCGAAGGCCGGCGGCGACGTCGGCCGCCATGTCGGTCCGCACCGGTTCGGCCCGGACGACAGCCACTTCTTCCAGAGCTTCAACCGCAACAAGCAGAGCCTGACCCTCGACCTGCAGCACGCCGACGGCAGGCGCGTCTTCCGCGATCTGGTGCGCGGCGCCGACGGCGTGCTCGACAACCTCCGGGGCGATCTGCCGGACCGGCTGGGGCTCACCTACGATGCGCTGAAGGACGTCAACCCGCGGATCGTCTGCGCGCATCTCTCGGCCTATGGCCGCGAGGGCCCCAGGCGCAACTGGCCCGGCTACGACTACCTGATGCAGGCCGAGGCCGGCTATCTGGCCGTCACGGGCGAGCCCTCGGGGCCGCCGACCCGCTTCGGCCTGTCGGTGGTCGACATGATGACCGGCGTGGTGACGGCCCTCGGCCTCCTGGGCGGGATCATCGGCGCCCGTGCGACCGGCCGGGGCCGCGACGTCGACGTCAGCCTGTTCGACACGGCCCTGCACAATCTGAGCTATCTCGCCACCTGGTACCTGAACGGCGGCTTCGAGCAGGGACGCGAGCCCCGCTCCGGCCATCCCTCGCTCGTCCCGAGCCAGCTCTACACGACCGCCGACGGCTGGCTCTTCGTCATGTGCAACAAGGAGAAGTTCTGGGGTGTTCTGGCCGATGCCCTCGGCCATCCCGAATGGAAGACCGATCCCCGCCTGTGCGACTTCCGCGCCCGGCTCGAGCACCGTACCCTGGTCACCGAACTGCTCGATGGCGTGCTGCGCACCCAGCCCACCGCAGCGTGGCTCGACACCCTCGGCGGCCGCGTGCCGTGCGCCCCCGTCTACGGGGTCGGCACGGCCCTCGACAACCCGTTCGTGCGCGTCCGCGACGGGGTGCGGGCCTACCACTATCCCGACGGCCGGCGGATCGACATGCTGACCAGCCCCTTGCGGTTTCCGGGCGAGCCCACGCCGAGCCGCGCGGCCCCGGCGATGGGCGCCGACACCGAGGCGGTGCTGCGCGGTCTCGGCTACGACACCGCGGAGATCGATCGGCTGCAAGGGCTCGGCGTCGTTCGAGCGGAGAGGTGAGCGGCCCGCGCTATCTGCGGATCGTCGAGGACCTGCGGGCCGAACTCCGGCGGGGCGAGCCGCCGGTGGGTGCCCGCTTTCCGACCGACTTCGAACTCTGCCGGCGGTTCGGCGTCAGCCGCCACACCGTGCGCGAGGCGCTGCGCCGGCTGGAGGCGGCCGGCCTCATCGAACGCCGCCGGCGGCTCGGCTCGGTGGTGGTGCGCAGCGAGCCCGAGCGGCGCTTTACCAACTCGATCGAGACCCTGGAGGAACTGAACGCCTACGCCCGCGAGACGCGGCTGGAGCCGCTCGAGCAGGGCGAGGTGGAGGCGGACGAGGCCCTGGCCGAGCAACTCGGGACCGCCGCCGGGACGCGCTGGGCGTGGCTGCGCGCCCGACGCTATGCCCCGGACGACACCCGGCCGCTCTGCCTGCTCGACCTCTATCTGCGCTCTGACCTCGCTCCGGTGCTGCAGCACGTAGGCGCGGACGACCGCGCGATCTACCAGCGCATCCGGGACCTCGCCGGGGTCGAGATCGTCGCCTGCCACCAGGAAATCCGCGCCAACCTGCTGGACGCGGCGGAGGCCCGGCTGCTGGAGGCCCGAGCGAAGGCCGCCTGCCTCACCATCACCCGCCGCTACGCCGACGCCGACGGCGCCTTGCTCGAGGTGGCGATCAGCCGGCATCCGGCCGAGCGCTACCGCTACGTCATGGC
>JBMCMJ010000087.1:0-10152 GCA_048615135.1 Pseudomonadota bacterium | reverse complement strand
GGGGCGCATGGCGCATCGGTCACCAGCCGGACGGCCACGCCGCGCGCGGCGAGCGCGCGGGCAAGCAGGACAGCGCCGATCGGTCCGTCGGTCTCGGCGGCCGGCGGCTCCGCCTTGGGGATGTAGAAGCCCGTGACGATCACCGCCGAGCGCGCCTCGGCGAGCGAGGCCGCCGCCCGAGCGAGCCCGCCGCGCGCCGCGTCCGCGAGCGGGCCGACATTGCGGCCGACGTCGCGGGTGATCAGCGCTTCCATCCGGTCGGCGAGCGTCACCACGGACGTTCCCTCGAGGCGGCTCAGCTCCCCTCGCCCGGGGTCGGGTCGAAGAACTTCTCGAACTTACCGGGCATGCCCTGATAGCTGTCGGCTTCGGCGGGGGCCTCGCCCTTGCGGGTGATGTTCGGCCAAGCACCGGTGCTGTAGGTCCGGTTCAGTTCCAGCCACTTCTCCGCATCGGGCTCGGTGTCCGGCAGGATCGCCTCGGCCGGGCATTCCGGCTCGCAGACGCCGCAGTCGATGCACTCGTCGGGGTTGATGACCAGCATGTTCGCCCCCTCGTAGAAGCAGTCGACGGGGCACACCTCCACGCAGTCCATGTACTTGCAGCGGATGCAGGCTTCGGTGACGACGTAGGTCATGGAACGGAGGTCCTTCGGTTCTGAAGTCGACGTGTGGGGTACCGCTTATCGCGGCCTTCGTCAAAGGCGCGCAGGCTGGCGTCACCGCCTGCCGAACAAACGCTCCAGGTCCCCCTGATCCAGCCGGACGTAAGTCGGTCGGCCGTGGTTGCACTGCCCGCTGTTGGGCGTGGCCTCCATATCCCGCAACAGGGCGTTCATCGCCTCGACACCGAGCCGCTGGCCGGCCCGGACGCTGCCGTGGCAGGCGATGCGCGCCGCCACGCGCAAAAGCTCCTCGTCGAGCGCCAACGCCTCGCCATGCTCCTCCAGATCCGCCGCGATGTCGGTCACCAGGGCGGCGGGATCGGCCTGGGCCAAGGGTGCGGGCATTCCCCGAACCAGCACGGCAGCCCTGCCGAAGCGCTCCAGCTCGAGCCCCAGCCGTGCGAGCCGCTGCGCCGCCTCGGCGAGCCGCTCGATGCGCGCCTCCTCCAGTTCGACCACCACCGGCAAGAGCAGGGTCTGGCTCGCCACGCCGCGCGCGAGGTCGGTCTTCAGACGCTCGTAGACGATCCGCTCGTGGGCGGCGTGCATGTCGACCAGCACGAGCCCGTCCGGCGTCTCGGCCAGGATGTAGGTACCGTGCAACTGGGCGCGGGCCAGCCCCAGGGGCCCCGTGACCGGCGCCGGCTCGGCATCCGGCTCGACGACCGGCGCGGGTGGCGGCGGCTCGAACGAGCGCCGCTCCTCGCCGAGGCCGAGCCCGGCTTGGCTGGCGGCCGGTCGGATCCACGAGACCGACCGCGAGGGCGCCACGGATCCGGCGCGCGGCTCGGTGCGCCAAGCCCCGAGCGCCGCCTCGCTGACGGTCCGGGCGGTGGCCTGGCCGTGCTCGGCGAGCGCCCGGCGCAGTGCCCCGACGATCAGCCCGCGCACCGCGCCCGGATCGCGAAAGCGCACCTCGGCCTTGGCCGGGTGGACGTTGACGTCGACCAGGGCCGGCTCGACGTCGAGGTGGAGGACCGCCACCGGCTGGCGATCGTGGAACACAAGATCGGCATAGGCGGCACGCAGCGCCCCCTGCAGCAGCCGGTCGGTCACCGGCCGGCCGTTGACCGTCAGATATTGCTGGCGGGCATTGCGCGCGGCGGCGGTCGGCAAGGCGCAGAAGGCCTCGAGCGCGATGCCGTCGCGCTCCGCGGTGACGTGGATCGCATCGCCGAGGGCACCACCCACCACCGCGACGGCCCGCGCGCGCCGATCGGCCGCGGCCGGGTAGCGGGCGAGGCTCCGCCCATCGTGACGCAATTCCAGATCGAGGGGCGGATGGGCAAGGGCCAGACGCCGCACGGTCTCGCCCACGGCCTGCAGTTCCGCCCGGGGCGACCGGAGGAACTTGAGCCGCGCCGGCGTGGCGTAGAAGAGATCCTCGACCACGACCTCGGTGCCGAAGGAACCGGGTGCCGGGCGCACTGCCGAGACCTCGCCCGCGGTCACGGTCAGGCTCGAGGCATGGTCCGCCTCGGCGATCCGGCTGGTCAGGGTCAGCCGGCTGACGGCCGCGATCGAGGGCAGCGCCTCGCCACGAAAGCCCAGATGGGCGAGCGCCAACAGATCGTCGCCCGGCAATTTGGAGGTGGCGTGGCGCTCGATCGCTAGCGGCAGCGCGTCCGGCGCCATGCCCGAGCCGTCATCCTTGACGCGGATCCGCTTCTGCCCCGCCTCCTCGAGTTCGACCAGCACCTTGGTCGCCCCGGCATCGACCGCATTCTCGACCAGCTCCTTGACGACGGATGCCGGCCGCTCGACCACCTCACCCGCCGCGATCCGGTTGACGAGGGTCGGCGGCAGGCGGCGAATGATCGGCAGCGCTGTGCGGGCTGCCGAGGCGCTCATGCCGTCCTGATCATCCTTCGAGGCCCTGGGGCTGGCCGACCACGACGAAGAGCAGGGCCTCCGGGTCGAACAGGTCGGCCGATACGCGCCGGACGTCCTCCAGGGTCACCGCCTCGATGTAGTCGTTGCGCCGATCGAGAAAGTCGGCGCCCAGGTCCTGGACCGACATCCCGACCAGGAGGGAGGCGATCTGCGCGTTGCTGGTCAGGCGAAGCGGGAAGGAGCCCGTCAGGAACGTCTTGGCACCCTCCAGGTCGTCCTCGCTGATTTCACCCGCCGCCATCCGCGCCACCTCCTGGCGCACCAGCCGGATGCTCTCGGCGACGTCGGCGTTGTTGGTGGCAACCCCGCCGGCCCAGAGCGGGCTGTGTTCGGCCTCGATCAGATAGCTGTAGGCGGAATAGGCGAGCCCGCGCTTCTCGCGGATCTCCTGCAGCAGGCGCGATTGGAAGCCGCCACCGCCCAGGATGTAGTTGGCGACGTAGGCGGCGTAGTAGTCCGGGTCCTTGCGGGCGATCCCGCCGTGGCCGAAGAACACGACGCTCTGCGGCACCGCTTGGTCGACCACCACCAGATCGCCGCCGACCGGCGTCACGTCGGCAACGGTCGGCCCCGGGGCGGTTGCCGGCAGATCGCCGAACACCTGGTCGAGGATCGGTGCCAGTTCCGCCGCCGTGATGTCGCCCGCCACCCCGATATGCAGCCGGTCGCGCACCAGTTGCCGCTCGGTGAAGGCGACGATCCGGGCGCGGTCGATCGCCGAAACGGTCTCGATCGTGCCGCGCTCGGGCAGCCCGTAGGCGTGATCGGGAAACGCCGCCCGGAAGAAGTGCTCGCGGGCGAGGCTGTTCGGATCGTTCTGGCGCCGCATGAGCATGGCGATCGACTGCGCGCGGATCCGCTCGATCGGCTCCGCATCGAAGCGCGGCTCGGTCAGCGCCAGCCGGGTCAGCTCGAAGGCGAGATCCCGGTTGGCCGTCAGGGTCCGCAGTTCGCCGGTGAACCCGTCCCGGCTGGCATCGAAGCCGAGCCGGATCGCGTTGTCCTCCAGGGCGGTGCGAAACGCCTCGCTCTCCAGGTCGCCCGCGCCCTCGTCGAGCAGCGCCGCCGCCATGCGCGCCAAGCCCGCGGTTCCCTCGGTTTCCAGCTGCGCCCCGCCCTCGAAGTAGAACGACAGGGCGATCAGCGGCACGCTCGGCTCGTGCATCAGATAGGCTTCGATGCCGCCCGGGCTCACCACCCGCTCGACCTTCGCGGCGGCGGCCGGCGCCGCGGCGAGCGCTGCCATCGCCCCGCTCATGACCACTCCCATTGCCAAACTGCGCAGCGGAACGCTGCCCAGGAACATCCAGAAGCTGCGTAGCGAGAAGCTCCGCAGCGGCATCCGAAAGCTGCGCATGGCCTCACCCCGTCTCGCCTTCGGATCCCGGCGCGGTGAGCCAGCCGGTCACCGAGCGTTCCGGGCGCAACACCGCGCGGGCGGCCGCGTTGACCTGCTCGACGGTGATGGCGCCGATCCGCGTCGGCCACAACTCCACATCGTCGATCGCCAGGCCGCTGGTCAGCGCCGAGCCGATGATCCGCGCCGCCCCGGACAGGCTGTCGCGGGCATAGACCGATTCGGCCTGCATCCGCTTCTTCGCCCGCTCGACCTCGAGTTCGCTCACCCCGTCGCTCAGCGCCTGCTGCAGGATCTCGTCGAGCGCCGCCTCGAGGGCCTCGAGCTCGACACCCTGCCGCGGCACGGCGTAGACGCGCAAGGCCGTGTCGTCGAACGACGTGCCACGGTACCAAGCGCCGGCCGAGGCGGCGAGCCCGCGCTCGATCACCAGTTCGCGGTAGAGGCGGCTGGTGGTGCCACCGCCGAGCACCTCGGAAAAGACGTCGAGCGCGTGCGTCTCCTCCCAGCCCGCCTGCCGCTGGCTCGGCGCCAGATAGGCCCGGCTGAGGCTCGGCTGGCTGACCCGCGCGTCCTCCAGGACCAGCCGGCGGGCGACCTGCGGCGGCGGTTCCACGAGCCGCTGGCGCGGCCGCTCGGTGCCCGGCGCCACGCGGCCGTAGGTGGCCTCGGCGAGCGGGCGGACCTCCGCGGCATCGACGTCGCCGACCACGATCAGGATGGCGTTCTCCGGCGCGTACCACTCGCGGTGGAACGCCTCGGCGTCGGCACGGGTGTAGCTGTCGATCTCGTGGTACCAGCCGATGACCGGGTTGCCGTAGGGATGGTTGAGGTAGAGCGCCGCCCCCATCTGCTCGGCGAGGCGCGCCGCCGGGTCGTTGTCGATCCGCGAGCGGCGCTCCTCCAGGACCACGTCCCGCTCCGGATAGACCTCGGCGTCGGTCAGCCGCAGATTGGCCATCCGGTCCGCCTCCATCGACATGACCAGCTCCAGCCGGTCCTTGGCGATGTTCTGGAAATAGGCGGTGAAGTCGTTCGAGGTCATCGCGTTCTCGGTGCCGCCGTTGCGGGCGACCGTCCGCGAGAACTCGCCGGGTGCCAGGGTCTCGGTACCCTTGAACATCAGATGCTCGACGAAGTGGGCGAGCCCCGACTTGCCGACCGGGCTGTCGGCGGAGCCGACCCGGTACCAGACCCAGTGACTCACCACCGGGGCACGCCGGTTGGTCACGACCACGACGTCCATGCCGTTGTCGAGGGTGAAGGTCTCGGGCTCGAACATCCGGGCGTCCGCCGGCATCGTCAGTGCGGCACCGCCCAGAGCGGATGCCAGGACCAGGGTGCGAAAGGACATCAACCGCCTCCGATCGGGGGCAAGGGTTGCGATTGGACGCGCACGCTCCGCACGTTGACCCCGGTCTCGCGGAGCCGGGCCGCCTCGGCCTCGGCGTCGAGCGGGTTCGCCTGACCGCGGGCGTAGGCGCGTCGCTGGAAGTCCAAGATGAACCAGAAGCGGCCGGGATCCAGTCCCGCCATGCCGGTACTTTCCTCGGCCAGCACCGTGCGGATGTCGGGGTCCGCCGTCGTTGCCCCCACGGATGCCAGGAGTGCCGCCTGTCCGGGGGTCGTATCCACCTCCGGCACCGGTTCGCCGAGCAGGGCAGTTTGCGCCCGCTCGGAGGGCGTTCCCTCCTGCGGTCGCGGTGCGCCGGGCTCCGGCGGCCTGAGGCCGAACTCCGGAGGTACCACCAGCGGGGCCCGCTGCACCACCTGGAACTCGTCGGGCGTGCTGCGCCCGATGCCTAAGGCATCCCCCACGGTCGTGCCGCCGCCACACGCGGCCAGGAGCAGGGGAGCCATCGCGGTCAGAACCAGGGCAGGACGACGCATGGGTTCTCTCGTTGCTGCTCGGTTCATGTAGAGGTGGGTTTCTCGGCCCACAAGCCGTCGAGGATCAACAGAGCCGCCCCGACGACGATGCTGCTGTCGGCTACATTGAAGGCCGGCCAGTGCCATCCGGCGACGTGGAAGTCGAGGAAATCGACCACGGCGCCGTGCACGACCCGATCGATGGCATTGCCGACTGCGCCGGCGATCACCAGCACGATACCCCAGCGCTGCAGGCGGCCGTGCTCGCCCGTGCGCAGCCACCACGCGAGCCCGACCGACACGAGGAGTGCCAGCCCCGTCAACGCCCAGCGCTGCGCCTCGGCGTCATTGCCCTGGAACAGACCGAAGCTGACGCCCGTGTTCCAGACCAGGACCAGATCGAAGAAGGGCGTCACCTCGACCGGCCAACCCCAAGGCGTATAGGCCCAGAGGACCCAGGCCTTGGTCGATTGGTCGAGCCCGAGGATACCGAGGACCACCAGCAGATCGCGCATCACCGGCCGGTTCTCAGGCCGCGGCCCGATGGGCGGCCACCGCGTCGACGCAACGCGGGCAGAGCCCCTGCTCGTCGACCGCCGGCACCTGCTGCCAGCAGCGAGGGCACTTGGTCCCATCGGCGAGCCGCGGCACCACCGCCACCCCCGCCACGTCCTCGAGGCGGAACGCATCGGCCGGCGCCGGCGCGGTGGCCAGCTCGATGCCGCTGGTGATCGCCAGTTCCGCCAGATCCAGCCCCTCCAGCAAGGCTCGATCGGCCGCCTCCAGGTGCACGACCGGGGCCGCTTCGAGCGACGCACCGATCCGCTTCTCGCGCCGCTCGATCTCCAGCGCCCCGGTCACGACGCGGCGGATGTCGCGCACCCGCGCCCATTTCGCCGCCAGTTCATCGTCCCGCCAGGCGGGGTCGACCGGGGCGAAGTCCTGCAGGTGCACGCTCTCGGCCGCCTCGCCGTGGCGGGCCAGCCACGCCTCCTCGGCGGTGAAGACGAGCACCGGTGCGAGCCAACGCACCAGCCGGTCGAACACGAGGTCGAGCACCGTCCGGCAGGCGCGCCGCCTCGGGCTGTCGAGGGCGTCGCAGTAGAGGCTGTCCTTGCGCACATCGAAATAGAAGGCCGAGAGCTCCACCGCGCAGAAGCCGTGGATCGCCGAATAGAGCCGGTCGAAGTCGAACGCGGCATTGCACGTCTTCACCAGATCGTCGAGTTCGACGAGGCGGTGCAGCACCCAGCGCTCGAGTTCGGGCATGGCGGCGGGCTCGACCCGCTCGGCCGGGCCGAAGCCATCGAGGTTGCCCAACAGGTAGCGCAGCGTATTGCGCAGCCGGCGATAGGCGTCGGCTTGGCGCTTCAAAATCTCGTCGCCGATGCGGATGTCCTCGGTGAAGTCGGCCGAGACGACCCAGAGGCGGGCGATGTCGGCACCGTACTGCTTCATCAGGTCCTGCACCTCGATGCCGTTGCCGAGCGACTTCGACATCTTGCGCCCCTCGGCGTCGACGACGAAGCCGTGGGTCAAGACGGCATCGAACGGCGCGCGTCCACGCGTCCCGCAACTCTCCAAGAGGCTCGACTGAAACCAGCCGCGATGCTGGTCCGAGCCTTCCAGATAGAGCGAGGCCGGCCAGCGGAGTTCGGGGCGCTTTTCCAGCACGGTGGCATGGGTCGAGCCGGAATCGAACCAGACATCGAGGATGTCGTCGACCTTCTCGTAGTCCTCCAGCCGGTAGCCTTCGCCCAGAAAGCTCTGCGGATCGCGGCTCCACCACGCATCCGCCCCCTCCTCGCGGAACGCACGGGCGATCCGCGCGCAGACCTCAAGATCGCGCAGCACCTCGCCCGTTTGCTTGTGGACGAACACGGCGATCGGCACGCCCCAGGCGCGCTGCCGGCTGACGCACCAGTCCGGCCGGCTCTCGACCATGCCGCGCAGGCGGTTCTGCCCCGAGGCGGGCACGAACCGCGTCTCGGCCACGGCCTTCAAGGCGTTGGCCCTGAGCCCGTTGGCGTCGTCCATGGCGATGAACCACTGCGGGGTCGCCCGGAAGATCAACGGCGCCTTGGAGCGCCAGCTGTGCGGGTAGGAGTGCACGAGCTTGCCGCGAGCCAAGAGGGCGCCCTCGTGGATCAGCGCCTGGATCACCGGCTCGTGGGCCTCGAAGACGTGCAACCCCTCGAAGCCCGGCACGGCGCTCGTGTAGCGGCCCGCCTCGTCGACCGTGTCAGGCACCTTCAGCCCGTGCTTCGCGCCGAGTTCGAAGTCGTCGGCGCCGTGGCTGGGGGCGATATGGACGAGGCCCGTGCCCTGCTCGGTGGTGACGAAATGCCCCTCCAGCATCGGCACGCCGTAGTCGTAGCCCCGATGGTGCAACGGGTGATGAAGTACCGTGCCGGCGAGATCGGCGCCCATGAACGCGGCCTTCACGGCGAAGCCGGTGATCCCCGCCGCCTTCGCGACGTCCTCCAGAAGCGCTTCGGCCACGACCAGCCTTTCGCCGGGCCGGGCATGGCTGCCGTCGGCCGCCGCCTCGACCTCGATCAGACGGTAGGCGATGGCGTTGCCGTAGGCGACCGCCCGGTTGGCCGGCATGGTCCAGGGCGTGGTGGTCCAGATCACCACGCTCGCCCCCACGAGGTCGGGCACCGACGTCTCGACGACCGGAAAGCGCACCCAGATCGTGTGCGAGGTGTGGTCGTGGTACTCGACCTCGGCCTCGGCCAACGCCGTCTTTTCGACCACCGACCACATGACCGAGCGCTGGCCGCGGTAGAGCGAGCCCGCCAGGAGGAACTTCGTCAGTTCCTCGAAGATGCCGGCCTCGGCCTCGAAGCTCATCGTCGTGTAGGGATCGGCCCAGTCGCCGAGCACGCCGAGTCTTTGGAACTCGGCCATCTGCACGCCGATCCACTTCTGCGCGTAGTCGCGGCACTGCTTACGGAACGCGACGATCGGAACCTGGTCCTTGTCCTTGCCCTTGGCCCGGTACTGCTGCTCGATGTTCCACTCGATCGGCAGGCCGTGGCAGTCCCAGCCGGGCACGTAGGCGGCATCCTTGCCGAGCATCTGCTGGCTGCGGTTGATGACGTCCTTCAGGATCTTGTTGAGCGCGGTGCCCATGTGCAGGTGGCCGTTGGCGTAGGGCGGGCCGTCGTGGAGGATGAACGGCTCCCGGCCCCTCGAGCGCTCGCGCAGCCGGGCATAGAAGTCCATGCCGGCCCAGCGCTTCAGCATCTCGGGCTCGCGCTGTGGCAAGTTCGCCTTCATCGCGAAGGCGGTGCGCGGCAGGGCAACGGTCGAGCGGAAGTCCTCGGTCATGGGTCCGAACCTGATGGGGGCGCCGCATCGGGCAGCGGCGAGGCCGCGAGGCGCCGGCGCGCCTCGGCACAGTCGAGCGCCATTTGTGCCTTGAGCGGCTCGATGCCGTCAAAGTTTCTTTCGTCACGCAGAAACGCATGCCAGGCGAGCCGCACGCGCTGGCCGTAGAGGTCGACGTCGCGGTCGAACAGGTGGCTCTCCAACCGGAGGTCCTGGCCGTGGAACACCGGCCGCCAGCCGAGATTGGTGGCGCCATCGGCCCATTCGCCCGAAGGCAACCGGAGCCGGGTGGCGTAGACGCCCGTGCGCGGCAGGAGGATGCGGCGGCCGATGGCGCGCAGATTGGCCGTGGGAAAACCCAACTGCCGGCCGACCTTGTCGCCCGTCACGACCAGGGCATCCAGCTGGTAGGGGCGGCCGAGCAGCCGGCCCGCGAGATCGAGATCGCCGTCGGCGAGGGCTTGGCGGATGCGGGTGGAACTGGCCGGCACGCCGTCCACCGCCACCTGCGGCAGCGCCTCGACCGAGAAGCCGTACCGGCGGCCGAGTTCGGCGAGCAGGACCGCGTCGCCCTGGCGGCGATGACCGAAGCGAAAGCCCTCGCCCACCACGACATGGCGGACGCCCAACCCGCCCGCCAGCACCTCGGCGACGAACCCCTCGGCCGACATCCGACGCAGGGCCTCGTCGAAACGGACCACGTAGAGTCGCTCGACGCCGAGCGCCATCAACCGCTCCATCCGCATGCGGAAGCCGCCGAGCCGCTCGGGCGCGCCGATCGGGTCGAAGAACTCGCGCGGATGCGGGCGGAAGGTGACCACCCCGAGCGGGGCCCCGAGGGCCCGGGCGGCGGCGCGGGCGCACGCGATCACCGCACGGTGCCCGTTGTGCACCCCGTCGAAATTGCCGAGCGCCACCGCGGCTCCGCGGGCGGCGTCGGCCACGCGGCGATGGCCCCTGACGATCAGCATGGCGCCCGCGTGCCACAGCCACGGGGGGCTGTCAAAGCCGCTGGGCGAGCAGGCTGCTCATC
>JBMCMJ010000086.1:0-10248 GCA_048615135.1 Pseudomonadota bacterium | reverse complement strand
CCGTCGACCAGAGCGCAAGACGCCGCTCGATCGCGTCCACCCCATCCCGTGCCGCTTCGGCCACCGTCGGCGGTGCTGTCCGTCCGAGTTCGGCGAGCGTGGCGAGCGCTGCCCGGTCGCCTTTCTGGCGCAGCACGGCCACGGCCTCGAGTTGCTCGGCCTCCACGTCGCTCGCGAAGGCGACGATGGCGGCGCGGGCGGCCTCGAGTTCGCGCAAGGTGCGGTCGTCGTTCTCTTGGGCGATCGCCTGGTCGAGCAGCGGCAGCGCCGTCGGATCGCGGGAGGTGAACACGGCCGCGGCGGCGCTACGCCGGGCCTCGACCTCGGGGCTCAGCAGCGTGAGCCCGCCGATCGCCGCGTCGATATCGCGGCGCAGCCGGTTGTTGACGCGGATCTGGTCGACCGCACGGCGGGGGACCTCGCCGAGGTCCTCGCCCGTGGCGAGGTCGGCGAGCCGCAGGACCCGCCTGTCGCGAACCCCGACCACCACCCGCCCCTCGTAAACGACGAGTTCGCCCGCCGCGAGGCGTTCGAGGATCGGCACGGCGGCGGGATTGCCGGTGGCCGCCATCGCCTGCACGACGCGGGCGGTCTCGTCGAAGCCGTCGGCCGCCGCCAGCGCTTCCAGCAAGGGCTCGAGGTCCGCATCGGCGCGGGCGGGAGCGGCGGTGCCGGCGAGGCCGAGGACGACCCACGCCAGCACGAGGAGACGGGCGAGCATCAGGGCTGCCTTTCGGCTCAGCTGCCGCCGCAAGTGCCCGTGGCGACGTTGAAGTTGCCGCAGTTCATCGGTGCCCGCCAATCGGCGATCAGGTCCTTCGAGCCCTCGAGATAGTCCGACCACTCGTCGCCGACGATCAGGCCCGGCGTCTCCCAGACGATCGAGAACTGGCCGTCGTCCTGGATCTCGCCGATCAGCACGGGCTTGGTGATGTGGTGGTTCGGCATCATCGCCGAGAAGCCGCCCGACAGATTGGGCACGGCCACGCCGATCATCGCGTCGATGACCGCATCCGGGTCGATGGTGCCGGCCTTCTCCACCGCCTCGACCCACATGTTGAAGCCGATGTAGTGGGCCTCCATCGGGTCGTTGGTCACCCGGTCCTCGTCGCCGATGAACTCGTGCCACGCCTCGATGAAGTCGTCGTTCTCCGCCGTGTCGACGCTCATGAAGTAGTTCCAGGCGGCCAGATGCCCGACCAGCGGGCCGGTATCCAGCCCGGCCAATTCCTCCTCGCCGACCGAGAAGGCGACCACCGGGATGTCGGAGGCCTCGATGCCCTGGGCCGCCAGTTCGCGGTAGAAGGGCACGTTGGCGTCGCCGTTGATGGTCGAGACCACCGCCGTCTTCTTGCCGCCGCTGCCGAAGGTCTTGATGTCGCTGACGATCGTCTGCCAGTCGGCATGGCCGAACGGGGTGTAGTTGATCATGATGTCCTCGTCGGCCACCCCGTTCATCTTCAGGTAGGCCTCGAGGATGCGGTTGGTCGTGCGCGGATAGACGTAGTCGGTACCGGCCAGCACCCAGCGCTCGACGCCCTCTTCGGCCATCAGGTAGTCGACCGCGGGGATGGCCTGCTGGTTGGGAGCGGCACCCGTGTAGAAGATGTTGCGCGAGCTTTCCTCGCCCTCGTACTGCACCGGGTAGAACAGGATGCCGTTCAGCTCCTCGAACACCGGCAGCACCGACTTGCGGCTGACCGACGTCCAGCAACCGAACACGGCCGCCACCTCATCGACCTCCAGCAGCTGCCGGGCCCGTTCGGCGAACAGCGGCCAGTCGGAGGCCGGATCGACCACGACCGCTTCGAGCGGCCGGCCGAGCACCCCGCCCTTCTCGTTCTGCTCCTCGATCAGCATCAGCATCACGTCCTTCAGGGTCGTCTCGCTGATGGCCATGGTGCCGGAAAGCGAATGGAGCACGCCGATCTTGATCGGCTCGTCGGCGAAGGCGGGCGTCAGGGCAGACGCGGTGAGCAGCAGGCCGGCGGCGGCGCCGAGCAACGAACGCGTGGTCATCGGGCGGGTCCCCGTCTCGTGGTGAATGATGACCAACGAGCAAGGCGCGTGCCATGTGGTTGCCAACCGGCGCGGCTCGCTCCCCGCGACGATTTGCCCAAGAGCAGGGCAACCCTCGCAGACTCTGCCCAACACACGTGCACAGAGCGACGCATCCCGCACGGCGGTTGACGGCGCGTTCCGTCGGCGCGAGGACAACGGACGATCCGGGTTCGATGACTACGACGGAGCGAAATGGCCTTGGGTTGGGGACGACGTGCCTTTCGTTGCGCTGCCGCTGGCGATCGCGCCTGCGCGGTACGGCCTTGTCGACGGCGCGCGCGCCGTGCGTGGCTCTGCCGTCTCGCCGGGTTGGGTCCGGGGGTCTGTGCGAGTTGCGACCGGGCCCCGTGCCGTTGTCCGGCCGAACCGCGAAAAGACCCTGGAACCGTTCCAGAAAATCATTCCAAACCAGATACTTAGCGCAAGGTCGAGCTTGGACGGCGGGCCGGCCGCGCTAGCCTCGTCAGCGGTCCGTCACCGGAGCGCCGATGCACGCCGCCAGCACCAACGTCGTCCACGTCAGTTTCGAGCGCCGGCGGACCGTCCCTGCGGCCGGCGCGCGCTGCGCCACCTGCCCGGTTCGTGCCTGCTGCACTTGCACGCACTGGCTGAACGAAGGACCAGGCTGCACGACGGGGGCCTGCCTCGCCGATCACCGCCTGCCCAGCACGCGTCCGCAGGACCGCTGCGGGGACTGGAAACCTCGCCCCATCGCCCTGGTCCGCTGAGCGGGGCGAGCGTCAGCCGCGCGGCAGCTTGCCGGGATTGAGCAAACCCTTCGGGTCGATCTCGCGGGCAAAGGCCGCCTGCAGCGGATCCTGCGAGGCGTGGGTCCAGACGTGCGGATCGTCGACCGGGCAGCCGTGGGCCTCGTGGGCGCGGATGATCTCGGCCAGTCGTTCGCGGCTGCCGTAGCGCACGAGCGGCAGGCCATGGCAGGTCACGACGCCGTTGCGGCGGACGAACTCGACGTGCGTGATCAGCGCCTCCCCCATCGCCCCCGCCATCGCGATGACCTTTTGGACCGCGTCGGGCGGCGGATAGTCGACCTCGAGCCAGGTCAGCGCGCGGTCGTGCTTGAGGGCGTGCAGCGTCGTGTGCTGCCACGCATATTCGTAGAGCGGCGAGCCCGCCACCGACAGCGCCTCGCCGCCGTGGCCAGCCACGATCTCGTCGAGCGCCTCCGTCGCGGTTTCCGCCACCATGACGAGGACCACGTGCACCGCCTCGCCGAGCCCGTGTGGGAAGAGAAAACGACCGGGTGCGGGCCCGCCGATCACGGAGACGAGCCGCTTGGGAACGGCGTCGGCGTGCGCCAGCGCTTCGGCGAAGCGGAGCGCCGCACCGAGATCGGCGAACCCCAGCACGCGCTCCTGCCAGCGGGTCAGGGGTGCGGTCGGCAGTTCCACCTCCGTGATCACGCCGGTCGTCCCGACGCCGTGCAGCGCGAGGCGGGCATGCGGCCCGCGGAGTTCGAGCGTGCGCGGCCGCTCCTCGAGCGTGACGACGCGGAGCGCCCGCACGGCCCCGGTCGAACGGACGCCGCCCCAGGTGATGCTGCCGACGCCGACCTCACCCGAGGAGACGAACCCGCCGACCGTCGCCGTGGCGCTGGTGCTGGGATGCAGGCGCAGCGACTGGCCGTGCTCGCGCAGCGCGCGCTCCAGCACGTCGAGCACGCACCCGGCCTGCGCCCGGCACCAGCCCGGCTCGATCGCCAGCACGTGGTTGAAGTAGCCCATGTCGAGGACGATGCCGCCGCGGAGCGGCACCGCCTCGCCGCGCGTGCCGGTCCCGGCACCGCGCACCGTGACTGGCACGTCGTGCCGCCAGCAGGCCGCCAGCAGCGCCTTCAGTTCGTCGTCGTCGGCCGGGGAGACGACCGCGTCCGCCGCCACGCCGTCGAGCCCCTCGGCGAGAATCGGGCTGAACCAGGAGAAGTCCCGGCTGCGCCGTTGCACCCGCGCGGGCTCGGTGTCGACCACCAGACCGTCGAGTTCGGCGAGCGCCGCCCGGACGTTTTCGACGGGACAGCGCGGCGCCCTCTCAGTGGTCATAGAGGAACCTGCGATCGGCGCTCTCGTCGTAGTCCGGGTTGTCCCAGCCGATCATCTTGCCCGGATTGAGCAGGCCCTTGGGATCGGCCTCGCGCTTGAAGTCGAGCTGCACCCGATCGACCCGCTTCATGCCGCCGCCCTCCAGGGTGTAGTCGTGCGGGTTGAAGATCGGACACCCGTTGGCGTTGTGGTGGTCCATGATCGCCTGCAACCGCTCGGAACCCCGATACTCTACCACCTGCAGCCCGAAGCAGGCCACCTCGCCGCCGAACCGCACGAACTCCAGGTGCAGGTGCACCTCCTCGCCGAAGTGCCGCCACATCTCCTCGACCTTCCGCAAGTGGAACGGCGGCGGGAACAGCGTCTGCAGATAGGTGATCTCGCGGGTGTGCTTCAGGCCGTGCAGCGTCGTGTGGTTCCAGGTGTATTCGTAGATCGGCAAGGCCCCGGCAGGCAGTTCCGCCTGCAGCACATCGTGGACCACCCGTCCGGGCGAGGTGCGCACCACGTCCGCGAAGGTCTCGGCGGCGAAGTCGGCGATCATCAACAGGACCAGCGTGTCCCCTTCGCCCGCCAGATCGGGCAGCAGCCAGCGCCCGGCGATCGGCGCGGGGATCACCGAAACGAGCTTCTTGAGAAGCCCGTCCATCTTCGACACTTGGTCGGCGAAACGGCAGGCCGCCAGGAAGTCGTCGAAGGCGACCGCGTATTCGCGCCAGGGATAGGCCGGGGCGAGCGGCATCTCGAGTTCGGTGATGATGCCGTTGGTGCCGTAGGCGTGGTTGACCTTCTGCACGTCCTCGCCGCGCAGCTCGAGAACGCGCGGGCTCTCCTCCATGGTGACGACCCGCGCGGCGATGATGTTGCCCGGATCGCGCAAGAGGCCCCAGGTGATCGAGCCGATGCCGGACGAGCCGCCGGCAACGTAGCCGCCGATCGTGCCGGTCGCCCGCGTCGAGGGGTGAAAGCGCAGTTCCTGGCCCGAATGCCGCTGGCACGCCTCGTCGATGTCGAGGATCTTCGCCCCCGCCGCCACGCGCACCCGGCCGGGCCGGATGTCCTTGATGTCCGTGAGTTGCGAGACATCGAGGACGATCCCGCCCCGGAGCGGCATCGCCTGACCGTAATTGCCGGTGCCGCCGCCGCGGACCGTTACCGGCACGCTCCGGGCAAAGGCCCGCTCCGCCACCCGGATGACGTCCGCTTCGCTTTTCGCCGTGATCACCGCATCGGCCGTGACCGGGTCGAGCTTGGGCCGGAGGATCGGGCTGTACCAGTAGAAGTCGCGGCTGCGGCGCTTGACCTTCTGCGGCTGGGTCTCGACCTCGAGGTCGGACAGCTCCTCCAACAACGGGCCCAACTCGGCCATGCTCGTCTCCGCTGGCGTGATCGTCAGGTGAAGAGCGCGTCCAGTTCCCGATAGGCCGGCGGCTCGGCCGCGCTGATCCGGCCGCCGCGCAGAATGGTGCGGCGGCTCTCGGGCCTGGACAAGACCTCCGAAAAACTCCGCCCCTCGAACAGCACGAGGTCGGCCGGCGCACCGGGGCGGATCACGCCCCGCTCGTCGAGCCCCATGATCCGCGCGGGCGTCGCCGTCACCGTGCGCGGCCAGTCGCCGAACGGGTGGTCCAGATGGCCGATCCGGACGGCGAGGCGAAACACCTCGTGCAGGTCGAGATCACCATAGGCGTAGAACGGATCGCGCGTGTTGTCCGAGGCGACCATCACGGCGATGCCGCGCGTCCGCATCTCGTGCAGCAGGGTGACGCCGCGCCTTCGCGGTGTGCGCGCACCCGCCCGGTCCTGCAGGTAGAGGTTGCAGAGCGGCAGCGAGACGACGGCGATGCCCGCCTCGGCCACGAGATCCAGCGTGCGCAGCGCGTCGGCCTCCTCCTGCACCGCCAGGGAGCAGCAGTGCCCCGCCACCACCCGGCCGGCAAAGCCGGTGCGCCGCACCGCGAGGGCCAATTCGCGCAAGGTCATGGCCGCCGGATCGAGGCTCTCGTCGACGTGCAGGTCGACATCGAGCCCGCGGTCGCCGGCAAGCTCGAGGAAGCGGTCGAGCTCGGCTGCGAGGTCGTCGGTCAGCCACGGCACGAGGCCCAAAAGGCCGCCGTGCTCGGCGACCAAATCTGCCAGATAGGGTCCCTTGGCCCCCGCATAGTCGTCGAGCACCGCGATCGAGACGCCCTGCAGGTCGATGCGGCCGGCCCAGCGGGCGCGCGTCTCGGCGAACACCGGCCAGGAGATCGCCGCCTGCGCACCGGAGCTGTCCAGATGCGTGCGGATCGCGCACGTGCCGTGGGCGAAGGCAGAGCGCAGGCCGAAGTCCATCCGCGCCGCCACGTCCGCCGCGTGCCAGTGCGTTTCACGATCCTGCCGCACCGTTTCGAGCGCACTGTCGAAGGAACCGTCCGCGTTCCGCGCCCGCGGCCAGATGTGCCCCTTGTCGAGATGGGTATGCACGTCGATCGGTGCCGGCCAGAGCATCCGCCCGCCGCAGGCGATCCGCTCGCCGGCCGGCTCGCGCAGCCGCCCTTCACCGATGCCGACGTCGAGCCGCACCACGCCCTCGTGGTCGGCTGGCCCGACGGCGAACCCCTCCACCAGACAGGCCGGCACGCTGACGTCCGCGAGCGTGAACGGTCGATCGATCGGCAGGTCCAAGGGGCTCAAAGCTCCCGTTTCAGGGCACTCTCGTGCCACTTCCGCAGCATCAGGTGCGAAAGGAGCGAAAACGCCATGAAGATCACGATGCCGGCGACGGAGATCAGGATCAGGCTCGCGAACATGCGGGGAATGTTGAGCCGGTAGCCCGCCTCCAGGATGCGGTAGGCGAGACCCGAGCCGGCGCCGGCCGTGCCGGCCGCGAACTCGGCGACGATGGCGCCGATGAGCGCGAGCCCGCCCGCGATCTTGAGCCCCCCCAAAAAATAGGGCATCGCCGCCGGCAGGCGCAGATAGCGGAGCGTCTGCCAGCGATCGGCGCCGTAGAGCTGGAACAGGTTCTGCAGGTTGTGGTCGGCGCTGTTGAGGCCGAGCGTGGTGTTCGAGAGAATCGGGAAGAAGGCGACGATCCAAGCGCAGATCAAGAGGGCGGCGTAGGTGCTGTCGACGTAGATCAGGATGAGCGGGGCGATCGCCACGATCGGCGTCACCTGCAGCACCACGGCGAAGGGAAAGAGCGACAGCTCGACCCATTTGGAGAGGCTGAACAGCACGGCCAGCCCCACCCCGCCGGCGATGGCGATCGCGAGCGCCATGAAGGTGATCTGCAGGGTGACCAGGAGCGAGGCGGACAGAGTGCCCCAGTCCGCCACCAGCGTGCGCAGGACGAGGCTCGGTCCGGGCAGAATGTAGTGCGGGATCTGGTTGTACCAGACCAGGAACTCCCAGGCCCCGAGCGCCGCCAGGACGATCACGAAGGGGGCGATCCACCCGACCCGCCGCTCCAGCCGTTCGCGGCGCTCGTGCGCCTCGGCGATCGCCGTGTCCTGCAGGGCCCCGGCGTCGATCACCACGGGCGGGCGCAAAAGGGTGGACATCAGGCCTCTCCCATCGCCCGGTGCAGCTCGGCCGATGCCTCGCGGCACCATCGGTTGTAGGGTTCGGAGGTGCGGAAGTCGTCGCCGCGCGGATAGGGCGCATCGACCCGCACCTCGCCGACGATCCGGCCGGGCCTTGCCGCCATCACCAGGATGCGCTCGGACAGATAGACGCTCTCGTAGACGCTGTGCGTGACGAACAGGACGGTGAAGCGGCGGCTGGACCAGAGGTTCAACAGGTCGTTGTTGAGCTTGAAGCGGGTGATCTCGTCGAGGGCGGCGAAGGGCTCGTCCATCAAGAGGACCTTCGGCTGGGTGACGAGTGCCCGGGCAATCGAGACGCGCATCTTCATGCCGCCCGAAAGCTCGCGCGGATAGGCGTGGCGAAAGTCGCCGAGCCCGACGAGCTCGAGCGCCTCGATGACCGCCCCCTCGACCCGGCGCCGGGGCAGGCGCTGCAGGCGGAGCGGCAGATAGACGTTGTCGAACACGGTGGCCCACGGCATCAGCGTCGGCTCCTGGAAGACGAAGCCGATGTCGCCGACCTTCACCCCGCCCGACCAGACCAGCCGCCCGGCACTGACGCCGGACAGCCGGGCGATGATCCGAAGGGCCGTGCTCTTGCCGCAGCCGGACGGCCCCAACAGGCTCACGAACTCGTGCTCGCCGATCGCCAGGTCCAGATTTTCGAGGGCCACCGTGCCGTTGCGGAACGTCTTGTTGACGCCCCGCAGTTCCAACAACGCCGGCCGGGCCGTCGCAATGCCAGTCACGCCGTCCATCGTCCCGCCGCCGCGACCCGCCTCACTGCCCGGTCAACTGCCGCTTCAGGTCCAGACCCACGCCCTGGTTCACGAAGTCGAGGGTGTAGGCCCGGCTGTAGTCCATGTCCGCCGGGTAGACGCCCCAGTCGACCGACTTCTCGAAGAAGCTCTGCCAGCGCTCGTCGGTCATCGCGCCGATGCCGAGGGTGAGCGCGTCGCCGCTGTCGACGATGCCGTATTCCAGCATCTTGGCGTGGCTGAAGGCCAGCTGCTCGTCGGTCATGTCGGGATTGTCGGCCTTGATCAGCTCGTTGGCGGGCGAGGGATCGCCGTAGAGATAGCTCACCCAGCCCTCGATCGAGGCATCGACGAACCGCTGCACGAGGTCGGGGTTCTCGTCGATGGTCGACTGCATGACGTCGATGGTCGTCGAATAGCTGTCGTAGCCGGCGTCCGCCAGCATCAGCACCACCGGCTCGAAACCGCCCTCCTGCATGATCGCGAGCGGCTCGGAGGTGACGTAGCCCTGCTGCACCTTGTTCGTGTCGGCGAGGAACGGCGCCGGGTTGAAGGTGTAGGGCTCGATCTGCTCGTCGCTCAGGCCGTAGACGCTCTTCAGCCACAGCCAAAAGGTGTTGCGCCCGCCCGTGCCGATCAGGAGCGTCTTGTCGGCGAGGTCCTCGAAGCCGTCGATGCCCACGCCCGGATGGGCGAGCAGCACCTGCGGCTCCTTCTGGAAGATCGCCGCGACCGTCACCGCCGGGATGTCGTTCTGCACGTAGTTGAACGAGGTGAACTTGTTGCCGCCCATGTTGAAGTCGATCCGCCCGGCGGCCAGCAGCTGCGGATGGTTCACCTGCGGGCCACCCGGCCGGATGGTGACGTCCAGGCCGTAGCGTTCGTAGATGCCGGTGGCGACGGCCTGGTAGTAGCCGCCGTGCTCCGCCTGCGCCTTCCAGTTGGTGCCGAAGGTGACCTCGTCGAGGGCGACGGCCGGCCCGGCGGCGGCCACGCCGGCCACGAGCGCGAAAATCCAGGGCTTCATGGTCGTGTCTCCGAGAAGGCGGCGGCGAGCCGCACGTTCGGGTTCGAAGGTGCAAGCGTCGTGCCACGGTCGGCCGCGTTTTCCAACCGCCTCCGCCGCACAGCCGACCCCGGCACGCTGACGCACCGCCGCGCACGCTGCTCAGCGGCCATTCAGCGGGTCGTGCGCATGGTCGTGATCCCGCCGTCGGAGGCCCCGCCCATGCGTCTCTTGCCCCTCGCAGCGCTCCTGCTCCTCGCCTTGCCCGTCGCGGCGCCCGCCGCCGACGAGCCGGCTCCCACCCGCGTCGGCCTCATCGAGACCGCCAGCCGCGAGCTGCCGGACGACCTGTTCGTCGCCCAACTCCAGGGCGAGCACGAGGCGGCGACGGCGGCCGAGGCCCAGGCCGCGCTCAACAGGGCAATGCAGCAGGCGCTCGCCCGCGTTACCGGGGTGGAGGGCCTGCGCGCCACCACCGAAGGCTACCACGTCCACCGCCGCGATCCCGAGGGTGCTTCCACCTCGTGGATCGCCCGGCAGACGCTCCGCCTGGAGAGTGCCGACCGCGACGTCCTGCTCGCCGAGGTCGGCGCGCTCCAGGTCCAGGGTCTCGCCACCCGCAGCCTCGGCTCGACCCTCTCCGAGGCGGCCCGCGAGGCGGAGCACACGGCGCTGATCGAGGCGGCCATCGAGGGGCTCCGCAAGCAGGCCTCGACCGTCGCGAATGCGCTCGGCCAGGAGTTCCGGGGCTTCGCCGAACTGCAGGTCGACGGCGCCCGGCCGATGCCGATGCCGCG